>DASXIG010000153.1:0-4981 GCA_036498105.1 Xanthobacteraceae bacterium
GGAGCGCCTGCGCGTCGTCGACGCTTCCGTCATGCCGACAATCACGTCCGGCAACACCAATGCGCCCACCATGATGATCGCGGAGAAGGGCGCCGCCATGATCCGCGAGGACGCCCGCCGATGATATATCCGTGTCCCGGACGAGTTTGGCGCGCGCTCTTGCGCGGCCAAACGAGAGCCGGGACCCAGGGGCAGCAGCCGCCTACGTGTTTGGCCTCTGGGTCCCGGATCTTCGCTCCCCCGGCGTAAGGCCGGGGGTCGCTCGTCCGGGACACGTTATCCGAGCCTGACAAATGAACATCACCATTCTCGACGATTATCACGACACCGTGCGGACGCTCGCTTGCTACGGCAAGCTTGCGGGGCACGCGGTGACCGTCTGGAATGATCACGTCCAGGACACCGGCGCGCTGGCCGAGCGATTGCGCGACACGCAAGCGCTCGTGCTCATCCGCGAGCGCACGGCCATCCGCGCGCCGCTGATCGAGCGCTTGCCCGCGCTCAAGCTCATCAGCCAGCGCAGCGTCTTTCCCCACATCGATATCGATGCATGCACGCGGTCCGGCGTGATCGTGTCCTCGAACCAGCATGCCGGGACGCCGTCGTATGCCACGGCCGAGCTCACCTGGGGGCTCATTCTCGCCGCCATGCGGCAGATCCCACAGCAGATGGAATCATTGAAGGCAGGGCGCTGGCAGCTGGGCGTGGGCAGCACGCTGCGCGGCAAGACGCTCGGCATCTACGGCTACGGCCGGATCGGCAGCGTGGTGGCCGGCTACGGCAAGGCGTTCGGCATGAACGTCCTGGTATGGGCGCGCGAAGCGTCGCTCGCCCGCGCGCGGGCGGACGGTCATGGCGCAGCGCCGAGCAAGGAGGCGTTCTTCGAGCAATGCGACGTAATCTCGCTTCACATGCGGCTGGTCGATGCCACCCGCGGCATCGTTACCGCCGGCGATCTCGCGCGCATGAAACCGACCGCTCTCCTCGTCAATACCAGCCGCGCGCCGCTGATCGAGCCCGGTGCTCTCGTCGATGCGCTCCGCGCAGGACGGCCGGGCTTCGCGGCTATCGACGTGTACGAACAGGAGCCGATGCTCGACACCAAGCATCCCCTGCTCCAAATGCCCAATGTCGTGTGCACGCCGCATCTCGGCTACGTCTCGCGCGAGGAATACGAGTTGCAGTTCTCCGACATCTTCGATCAGATCACGGCCTATGCCGCCGGCACCCCGATCAACGTGGTGAACCCGGAGGTGCTGCCGCATCTCAGCCCAGTGCCCGCAGATACCGGATCGGGCGTCCCGGCGTGAGCGCCGCGGCAGCCGCAACGATAGCGTCGGCGTCGATGCCGTAATGACGATAGAGATCGGGGATCGATCCGGTCTGGCCGAAATGCTCGACGCCGAGCGGCCGCGCGCGATGGCCGTGCACCGCGCCGAGCCAGGCCAGGGTGGCAGGGTGCCCGTCCAGCACGGTGATGATCCCGCAATGGGACGGCACGTCAGCAAGCAACCGCTCGATATGGGAGCGCGCATGCACGAGGCCGCGCTCCCGCGCGCGTTGCGCCGCAGTCCAGCCGGCATTGAGCCGGTCAGCCGAAGTGACGGCGAGAAGACCCACGTCGCGGCGATCTTCCGCGAGCAGCCCGACCGCCTGGATGGCCTCGGGCGCCACTGCCCCGGCATAGGCGACCACCACCTGGCAGTTCGGTCCGGGCTTGCGCAGCCAATACGCCCCATCGACGATACCCTGGCGCAATTCCGGGAGCATTGCGCGCTTGATCTGCTCGATCGGGCGCGTTGACAGCCGCAGATAGATGGAGCCGCCGGTCTCGTCGCGCAGCCAGTTGCGCTCGGAGGCGTCGCCGTCGCCATCACGCTGGATATAGTCCAAGGCGAAAGCGAGAATGACGGAAAGCTCATCTACGAACGCCGGCTCGAATGCTGCCAGGCCGTCCTGTCCCAGTCCGATGAGCGGCGTGGCAACCGATTGATGCGCGCCACCCTCGGGCGCGAGCGTGATGCCTGAAGGCGTCGCCACCAGGATGAAGCGTGCATCCTGATAACAGGCGTAGTTGAGCGCATCGAGGCCGCGCTGGATGAACGGGTCATAGAGCGTCCCGATCGGAACGAGCCGCTCGCCGTTGATCGCATGCGAGAGCCCGAGGGCGGAAAGCAGGATGAACAAATTCATCTCGGCGATGCCGAGCTCGATGTGCTGGCCCTTGGGCGAGAAGTCCCAATTGAACGTGGAAGGAATGCGCTCGCTCTTGAATGTGTCCGCGAGCGCTTCGCGCGCAAACAGCCCGCGCCGATTCACCCATGCGCCCAGGTTAGTGGACACGGTGACATCGGGCGAAGCGGTCACGATGCGCTCGGCGATCTCGCTCGTCCCACGGCCAAGCTCGTTGAGGAGCGCGCCAAATCCCGCCTGCGTGGAGACGACGGGAGCAATCGTGGCCGAAAGCTCGGCGGGAGCGGCAATGCGCGGGGCATCGTGCCGGCGCGGACCTGCCGCAAACGGCACCCACGCCAGAAAGTCCTGAATCGATGCGGGTGGAATCCGCAGGCCTTCGAAAGGATCCCACTCGTGGCCGGGCCGGATGTCCATGGCCGCGCGCAGAGCTTCCATCTGCGTCGGCGTCATCAGCCCCGCGTGGTTGTCCTTGTGGCCGGCGAACGGCAGGCCGTAACCCTTGATGGTGTAGCAGATGAAGCAGACGGGCCGGTCCTGATCGACCCTCCCGAAGGCTTCGATCAGCGAAGGCAGGTCATGCCCGGCGAGATTCGTCATCAGACGCGCGAGCTCCTCGTCCGAGCGCCGCTCGATCAGCCGCGTCACCGGGCCCTGGTCGCCGATCTCGTCAAGGAGCCGCTTGCGCCATGCGGCGCCGCCGCGAAACACCAGCGCGGAGTAGAGCTGGTTCGGGCAGGCGTCGATCCAGGCGCGCAGCTTGTCGCCGCCGTCTTCGCGAAAGGCCTCATTGAGCAGGGAGCCGTATTTGAGGATCACCACCTGCCAGCCAAACGCCGCAAACAGCGCCTCATAGCGCGCCCACAAGCCCTCGCGGATCACCGCATCGAGGCTCTGGCGATTGTAGTCGATAATCCACCAGCAATTGCGCAGCCCCTGCTTCCAGCCTTCGAGAATGGCTTCGAAGACGTTGCCCTCATCGAGCTCGGCATCGCCGACGAGCGCGATCATGCGGCCTTCGGGACGCTCCAATCCCCACCCATGGGCGCGCACGTAGTCCTGCACCAGGCTGGAGAACAGGGTCTGGGCGACGCCGAGACCGACGGAGCCCGTGGAAAAATCGACATCGTCGGTGTCCTTGGTGCGCGACGGATAGCTCTGGGCGCCCTTGTAGCCGCGGAAGGCTTCGAGCTTCTCGCGGCTTTGCCGGCCGAGCAGATATTGGATGGCGTGATAGATCGGGCTCGCATGCGGCTTGACCGCCACCCGATCCTGTGGCCGCAGCGCGCGGAAATAGAGCGCGGTCATGATGGTGGCGAGCGAGGCAGAGGATGCCTGGTGCCCGCCGACCTTCAGGCCGTCCGCACTCTCGCGCAGGTGATTGGCGTGATGGATGGTCCAGCTCGCAAGCCAGAGCACCTTGCGTTCGAGCTCGCGCAGGATCTCAAGCTCGTTCGCGGAAATCGGTGTGCCGGATTCTCTCATTCCGGCGGCATGCATAGCATGTAGCCGGATGAGCGCCACAGGCTACGGCGCGAGCAGCACCTGGCGGCAGGCGGCAGGCAGATCGGCCATGCGCAGCGGCGGCTTGGTTTTCGGCGGGATCGGCGCCGGCCTCGGGTGCAGGACGGCATCCGTGAACCAATGATCGAGGTCGTTGCCGGTGCAGCCGTCGCCCGCCTCCGCCGGCGGCTGCGGCTCGCATTCCGAGCTGTCCGCCGGGCAGCGAATACGCACGTGGAAATGATAGTCGTGCCCCCACCACGGCCGCACTTTGCTCAGCCACGCGCGGTCGCTGCCCGCCTCGCGGCACAGCGCCTTCTTGATCGCCGGATTGACGAAGATGCGGCTCGTCTGCGGATCCTGAGCGGCCGCCTTGATCACCGCGACATGCGCCGGGGTCCATACCTTCGGGTCCACGTCCAGCCGGTCTTCCGCGACCACCATGATCGCCGACATCTCCTCGCGCTCGGCCCGCGTCAATTCGCGCGCGGGCATGGGCGTTAGCCAGATGTCGGCATCAAGGCCCACCTGGTGGCTCGCGTGCCCCGTGCGCATCGGCCCGCCGCGCGGTTGCGACATGTCGCCGACCAGCAGCCCGCGCCAGCCGGTCTTTGGCGCCTGGCTGGCGAGGCGCTCGAGGAACTGCACCAGACTGGGATGGCCCCAATTGCGGTTGCGGGAAAGGCGCATCACCTGCCACGTCTTGCCGTTGATCGGCAGCGCCTTCGCGCCGGCGAGGCAGCCATGAGAATAAAAGCCGATCGTGCGGGCCGTTACGGAAACGGGTGCGGCCTTGCGGCCGAACAGCTCCTTGGCTGGCGTGCCCGGATCATCCGGCTTGGAGAGGGACGGCAGCGGCTGGGGATTGACCGTCCCCTTGTCCTGCGCGACGGCTGTGCTCGCCGCAAAGAGCAGCGCCGAAGCTGTCGTTAAAGCCCTGCGTCCGGCAAGGCTGAGCGCAAAGCCGCGCCACATGATGATTGTCCCCGATGCCCCACCCCCATCGTCCGAGGTAACGAGAGGATTTGGCCCAAACAAGGCGCAGACAGGGGCGGCGCCGGCGCCTCCACCTTGAGCTCGTCAGGCCCGGTTCGGTACGAGTTGGAAAAAGCAACAGATTTCAATTAGTTCCGTCACGATAACTCGATAACGCGCGGAACGACGCCCGACCGAGAGGGTTAACCGTAAAACCTGATGACGAGGAGAACGCCATGGCATTTACGACCCAAGGTACCACCCTCGATAGCCGCGAGACCGCAAGCCTGATCGGCAGCGACAAGGTGGA
>DASXIG010000154.1:0-4344 GCA_036498105.1 Xanthobacteraceae bacterium
CGGCAGATCGCGACCGAAGCTTCCACTGAAAACCACAGACGCGTCGGCAAGCACGATGGGCGCAGTCTCGATGGCGCCGATCACGGCGCGAAACCGCCCGCGCTCCGGGTCGTGCAGCACGCCGCCGATGGCATGCGCGTACTCGCCTGCTTTCTGCGCGAACTTGAAGACACCCCAACGGGCAGCGCTTGAGAGCTTCGGGATCCGGATCGCCCGGATCAGCTCTTCCGGCCGCAGCCGCGTCATGAACGAGGACACAATGAAATCGCCCGCGGCAACGCTGCGTGCCCCGCCTGCCCCCGATATGAGGATTTCAGCGTCCAACAGCGGGAGTATGGAAACCCAATCGGCCGCCGGATCCGCGTGCGCGAGGCTGCCGCCGATCGTGCCGCGGTTGCGCACCGCGCGGTAAGCGATCGTCCCGGCGACGTGGGGCAGAAGCCCATTTGATGCATCCGGCATGCGTCCGTCCTCGATATCGGCATGGGTGACGCAGGCGCCGATCTCGATGTGATCGCGCTCGCTCGCAACCTCAGCCAGCTCGGGAATCGACGTGACGTCGACCAGGAGATCGGGTTGCGCCAGCCTCAGGTTCAACATCGGTCCGAGCGATTGGCTTCCGGCGAGCACCTTGCAAAAAATGCTTTGCTCGCCGAGCAGCTTGAGCGCCGCATCGATGCTGGCCGGCCGTTCGTAGGCGAAGGCAACAGGCTTCATTGCGCGCAGGCTTCAGGCATCAGAACCGCTCCTTGTGCGAGAGGCTGTCGGTCACGAGGTCGCGCAGGACGGGGAGGTTCGGAACGGGATCGAGCTGGATCAATCCCGCATGCAGTTTCGCAATGCAGGCATATTCCACATTTCCATCGATCAGCATGGTGCATTCCTTGCACACGTTGGCGTTGAAGCAGCTGAAGCGAATGGCGAGATCAGGCTGCTGTTGCAGTCGGATGCTTGTCAATCCGTCAAGTACGGAATCGCCGTCCTCGAACGCCACGTCGAATTCCTCGTAGCGGCCGTTGTCCCGGCTGGTTCCTCGCCAGATTCTCAGCCGCGCCGATTTCATCCCGGAGCCGGATTCAGTCGAAGCGCTCACGTCTGCAAATCTCCGAACTGGAGTCCCCGAAGCTGGAGACGATCCTGTCGCCGGCAAGCCACAGCCGCTGACTTTTCTGATATTCGCTGCGCGTCTGCGGAAAATCGTCGCGCTGATGGGCGCCGCGGCTTTCCCGGCGGTTGAGCGCACTGAGCGCGAGCGCTTCGGCGGCAATGAGCCCGTTGCGCAATTCGAACCATTCGACCAGGCTCGCATTGTGCACGCGTTCGGGCGAGACCGAGGCTCCCGGCAATTCGCGCTCGCGCATGGCGCAGAGGCGATCGCGCGCCTCGCACAGAGACTGCGCGTTGCGGAACGGTCCGACGTTGCGCCACATCAGTTCCTTGACCTCGCTCATAAGCGCGACGGGGGAGGGCGCGCAGCCATCTTTCTGCCCGCGCACGGCTCGGATCAGCTCCACATGGGGCAGGGCGGCCGTGATGTCCCAGGTTGACGGTTTTCTGCGGGCTGCAAATCGGGCGGCCGCCTCTCCCGCCCGCTCGCCGAACACCAGCGCTTCCGGCAGCGCATTGCCGGAAAGCCGATTAGCGCCGTTGGCGCCGCCCGCAAGCTCTCCCGCGGCATAGAGACCCGGCACGCACGATGCCATGTGGATGTCCACTTCGACGCCGCCCATCTGATAATGGGCGATAGGAAACACCTCGACGGGATGGCGGGTGAGGTCGATATTGTTGCGCTTGAAGATGTCGATCACGGGACCGAGCGCCGCTTTGAGGACGCCTGCGTGGAGATGCTGGAACGAAAGATAGACCCCGCCGTGGGGCGAGCCGCGTCCGCCCTCGACTTCCTTGTAGATCGCGTAAGTCAGGGCGTCGCGCGGCGTGCTGTAATCTCCGCCCTGCGCTTCGCCGTAATTGTGCAGGAATTCCTCGCCCCTGCCGTTGAGCAGACGCCCGCCGAGCTTGACGCGGGTCGGCTCCCAGGTGGTCGGGTCGAGCCCCACCATTCGGGGCGCCAGATGCCCATTGGGATAGAATTGGAGGAATTCGAGATCGATCAGCCGCGCGCCCGCGCGCATCGCAATGCCTATGCCTTCCCCGGCGAGATTGTTGGGGGACGTCGTGCGCTTGAACATCTTGGTCATGCCGCCCAGCGCAAGCACCACGGCGGACGCCTTGATCGCGACCGGAGCGGCGGTCCCCACATCGAAGCCGACCGCGCCGATGGCTTCGCCATCGCGCGTGACCACGTCGGTGAGGCTCACATTGCTCAGGCGCCGGATATCGGGATTGCGGCTCACCTTGTTGCGCAGCGCCGCGCAGATCGCCGCACCCGTGCTCAGAAAATCCACATAGACGCAGCGCTTCCGGCTATGGCCCGGCGCCTTGACCTGATTGATCCTGCCGTCATCCGCGCGCGCCCAATTGACCTTCCAGCCTTCGAGCTCGCGTATGCGTTTCGGGCCGCCCTCGCACAAGAGCGCGGCGAGATTTTCGTTGCAGAGCCCGCGCCCGGCTGCGAGCGTATCCTGGAGATGAATCTCCGGACCATCAGGCTCCGCCGCGCCGAGCGCTGCCGCGCAGGTCATCTGCGCCATGATGCTCGCGCCCCCGCGGCCGACGACGTTCTTGTCGATCAGGATTGCCTTTGCGCCGTTGCGCGCGGCGGCAATGGCGGCGAACATCCCGGCTGCCCCGCCGCCCGCCACCAGCACATCAGTCGCAAGCTCGACAGTGTCGTCCATCTCAGGGACCGGCCGCCCGCAGCGCGGCGAGGATGCGGCGCGGCGTCATGGGGAGCTCGCGCAGTTCCACGCCGCGGGACGCGAGCGCATCGTTGATCGCGTTGGCGATGGCGGCAGCCGGCCCGATCGCACCGCCTTCCCCGACGCCCTTCTGGCCGAGCTCGGTATACGGCGAGGGCGTCTCCATATGCAGCACCCGGATATTGGGGACTTCCGGGCAGCCCGGCAGCAAATAATCGGCGAGCGTCGAGGCGAGCGGCTGGCCTTGCGCATCGAACGGCATCTCCTCGTAGAGCGCGGATCCGATCCCTTGCGCGGTGCCGCCCTGAATCTGGCCGTCCACGATCATGGGATTAATCAGGACGCCCGCATCCTCGACCACGACATAGTCGAGGATCTCCACTCCGCCGGTCTGCGGGTCCACCGCAACGACAACGGCATGCGCCGACCCCGTGTGCAACCCGGTGAGGCGCTCCGGCGCATAGCCTTGCGTCACTTCGAGCCCGTGCGGATCGGTGTCGCCCGGCAGGTCGGCCGGCGCGAGATAGAACGCGCGCGCGATGTCGCGCAGCGAGATGCTGCCGGCGGGCCCAAAGACGCCGCCATCGCGGACCGTGACGGAGCTCGCATCGGTCTGGAGGAGCGCCGCGCCGATCTGCGCCACGCGGCGCGCGAGCTCCTTGCACGCGCGTGCGGTGGCGCCGCCCGCCCAGACCATGCCGCGCGAGCCCCAGGCGCCGCTCGAATAGGGCGACAGCTCGGTATCGCCGAGGCGCACCTGCACGTCGGCCGGATCGAGGCCGAGACAATCGGCGGCGACCTGCGCCAGCGTGGTCTCCAGCCCTTGCCCGATGCTCTGGATGCCGGCCCTGACTTCGAGCCGGCCGTCGGGCGTGAGGCGCGCAAACGCCTGCTCGTACAGGGCGCGCCGCTTGCCGTCGGCCGTGGTGCCGTGCGCGGTCTGCTCGGAAAAGATCGAGATGCCAAGCCCGATCAGGCGGCCGTCCGCTTCTCCGTGCTTTTGGCGCTTGCGCACCGCCGCAAGGTCGATCGCGTCAACCGCCATCCGCAGGATGCGCGGATAATCGCCGCTGTCAAAATGCTTGTCGGTGATGTTGTCGAACGGCATCTGCTCCGGACGCACCAGGTTGGCCTGCCGCACCTCATGCGGCTCCTTGCCGATCTTGCGGGCCACCGCGTCGATCATCAGCTCCATGGCGTAGCAGACCCCCGGGCGCGCCACCCCGCGATAAGGCAGCTGCGGCGCCTTGTTGGTCGCGACCGCGGCTGTCTTGCAGCGATACACCGGCAGATCGTAGGGCCCCGGCAGGATCGCGCTCACCTGAGAGGCCTCGATCGCCGAGGTGAAGGGGTAGGCCGAGTAGGCGCCCGAATCGACGGTGGCAACCGCATCGAAGGCGAGGATCTTGCCGTTGGTGTCGGCATAGGCAGTCATGCGGTAGTGATGCTCACGGCAGTTGGCGTTCGCGGTGAGCTGCTCGCGCCGGTCCTCGAGCCAGCGGACGGGGTAACCGCAGCGCATCGT
>DASXIG010000155.1:0-3251 GCA_036498105.1 Xanthobacteraceae bacterium
TAGCGCCTCTTCGTCTCCTCGTTCATGGGATAGAGGCCGGGAAGCTTGGCGCCGCTCTCGACCTCGCGCACGATCCAGGTCTCCATGCGCTCGTGCTCGCTGCCTTCCTCGGCAACGAAGCTGACGAGGTTCTGCGGAATCACCACCGCGCCGTCCTCGTCGCACACGATAACGTCGCCTGGGAAAACCGCGCAGCCTCCGCATCCGATCGGCTCCTGCCATCCGACGAACGTGAGCCCGTTGACGGAAGCCGGTGCCGCCACGCCCGCGCACCAGACCGGCAGCTGCGAAGCCAGCACGCCGGCCTTGTCGCGCACCGCGCCGTCGGTCACCAGCGCCGTGACGTTGCGCTTGATCATCCGCATGGTGAGGATATCGCCGAAGATGCCGGCAGAGACGATGCCCATGGCATCGGCGACCGCGATGCAGCCTTGCGGCATCTCCTCGATGGCGCCGCGCGTGGAGATCGGCTTCGCCCAGCTTTCTGGTGTGGCGAGATCCTCGCGCGCCGGCACGAACCGCAGCGTGAAGGCGGGGCCGACCAGCCGCTGCGCCTGCGCCTTCAGCGGCTTCGGCCCGTTCAGCCAGCAGCGGCGGATGCCTTTCTTCAGCAGCATGGTGGTGATGGTCGCAGTCGTGATCTCGCGCAGGAGCTCGTAGTCGGCCGCACTCATTTTCCTAATCCCAGTTTGGCAATCCGGAATAGGCGTAGTCGACGAGGCGGCCGCCGCGATCGGCGAGCGCTGCGATCTCGCGCATCTCCTGCGGCGAGAGCTCGAAGTCGAAGATCGCGAAATTTTCCGCGAGCCGCTCGCTGCGGCTGGTGCGCGGAATGACAGCAATCCCCTGCTGTACCAGATAACGCAGGCTCACCTGCGCCGCTGTCTTCCCATGCGCCTTGTCATGCCTCTTGCCGATGCGCGCAAGCAGCCCATTGCCCGCGGCGCTTCCGCGGGCGATCGGGCTGTAGGCGACGACTGCCATGTGATGACGCCGGCACGCCGCGACCACCTTGGTCTGATCGAGAAAGGGATGCATCTCGATCTGGTTGCAGACGAGCGGCTCGTCGGCAAGCGCCACGGCCTGGTCGAGCAGCGCCACGGTGAAATTGGAAACGCCGATGTTGCGGGCAAGCCCCCCGCGCTTGACCTTGCACAGCGCGCCCAGCGTCTCCTGCAAGGGAACCTGCGGGTTGGGCCAATGCAGAAGGAGAAGGTCTACTGCCGACAGTTTCAGCCGTGACAGGCTCGCCTCGGCTGCGCGCTCGAGCTCGCGCGCGGCAAAATGCGACGGCCAGATCTTGGTGGTGACGAAGACCTCCGCGCGGCCGATGCGCGAGGCGCGCAGGCCCTCGCCGACCTCGCGCTCGTTGTCGTACATTTCCGCCGTATCGAGGTGGCGATAGCCCAGGCGCAACGCCTGCTCCACCATCCGCGCGCAGGTGCGTCCGCGCAGGTCCCAGGTACCGAGGCCGATCATCGGGATGCCGGCGGCGCCGGTCGTCGGAATCACGGTCAAGCCTGCTCCCTCGCACGCCCGCATTGGGGCACTAGTGTCCCGATTCCGAAATTCGTTTCATCGTGCGGCAAGCTCGTACGAATTTCGGAATCGAAGGACACTAGCAAACCTATGATTCTAGTGTGGCTTTGGTTCAGAAGTCCGCAACCGGGCTCGCCGCAAGAATGATGCGGACTTCTGAACCGCCACACTAGGACATTAGAATCATTCAATAAACGCAACAATGCTATTGCACGGATGCATCCGAACCCCTTCATAAGAGCATGATCGCCATGCTGCCACATGCATTCGCTTGCGCACTTGCGCTGGTTGCGTTTGGCGCGCCGGGTATGGCTGCGCTGGCGCAGGAGTTCAATCTGGTCATCCGGAACCACAAGTTCGAGCCGGAGGAAATTCGCGTCCCCGCGGGGAAGCGCGTTTCCGTGTACGTGACCAACGAGGATGCAACGCCCGAGGAGTTCGACAGTCCCGCGCTGAAGGTCGAGAAGGTCATTCCCGGGAAGTCAAAGGCACTCGTTCGCGTCGGCCCGCTTTCGCCCGGCCGCTACGAATTCATCGGCGAGTTCAATGCGGACACCGCCAAAGGCGTGGTGATCGCGGAATAAAGCCATGCTGGGCGCGCTCATCATTGTGTTTCGCGAGGTGATCGAAGCTGGTCTCATCGTCGGGATCGTGCTCGCGATGACGCGTGGGGTGCCCGGCCGCGGACGATGGGTGGCGGGCGGCGTCACCGCCGCAGTGCTCGGCGCCGCGCTGCTCGCGGTCTTCGCGCGCACCATCGCGGAGGCCTTCGAGGGTTCTGGGCAGGAACTGTTCAACGCCAGCGTACTCGGTATCGCGGTGGCCATGCTGATGTGGCACACCGCCTGGATGGCCTCCCACGGCCAGGAGATGGCTGCCTCCATGGCGGCGGTGGGCAAGGAGGTAACCGGCGGAAAGCGGCCGCTGGCGGCGCTTGCGACTGTCGTGGGCCTGGCCACCCTGCGCGAGGGCTCCGAGGTGGTGCTGTTCCTCTACGGCATCGTCGCCGCCGGCGCTTCCGCCTCCTCGCTGCTGACGGGCGGGGCGCTCGGCCTTGCGGCCGGCGTGGCGTTCACGGCGCTCACTTATTACGGGCTGCTCGCCATCCCCTCGCGCTATATCTTCGCGGTCACCTCCGTGCTGATTGCGCTCCTGGCCGCCGGAATGGCGGCGCAGGCCGTGCAGTTCCTCGACGCCGCCGGGCTGATCGACGTCTTTGGCGAGCGGCTGTGGGACAGCTCCGCGTGGCTGCCGCAGGACAGTATCCTGGGTCGCCTCCTCCACACGCTCGTCGGCTACACCGATCGGCCGACCGAGCTGCAGCTCATCGCCTATCTCGCAACGCTGGCGATGATGGTGGGTCTGACGCGGATGGCCGGAGGACGGACGACGGAGGACAGACGACGGATACGGGTATGAGATGCGGAGGGCGGACGACAGACGACAGATGACAGATGACAGAGAACGGAGGCCGGATGTTCGGAGGTGAGATGATGTGAGTTACGTTGCAGAAGACACAGCTCTGATATCTGTCCTCCGTCGTCCGTCCTCTGTCATCCGTCGTCTGTCCTCCGCCCTCAGAATCCGATCAATGCCTTCGCGTGGGCTTGGTCGCGCGAAAAGATAACCCTGCATCTCCCTGCATCCCGCGAGCCGCAGCAGCGCTCGCTGCTCCTCCGTCTCCACGCCCTCGATCACGACCTCCATTCCCA
>DASXIG010000156.1:0-4464 GCA_036498105.1 Xanthobacteraceae bacterium
GTTCACCTGCAGGCGGGGGTCCAATGCCCGCTGTGCTGCCGATTATCAGGCGCGGCTTTCGGGTCCGCTCCTCGACCGCATCGACCTGCACATCGAAGTGCCCGCGGTAACCGCAGCAGATCTCATTCTGCCGCCGCCGGCGGAGGGAAGCCGCGAAGTGGCGCAACGGGTGCTGCGCGCGCGCCAGATGCAGGCGGAGCGCTATGGGGCGGTCGGGCTCGCGCACATCCGCACCAACGCCGCCGCGCAGGGATCCGTGCTCGAAGAGGCGGCGCGTCCGGATGCGGGCGGGCTTGCGCTTCTGCGCGATGCGGCGGATGCCATGCGGCTTTCCGCCCGCGGCTATCATCGCGTGCTGCGGGTGGCGCGCACGCTGGCAGACCTCGACGGCGCGCCAAACGTAGGCCGTGTGCACCTGGCCGAGGCGCTCTCCTATCGCATGCTTGCCGACGAGATCAGACGCGCCGCGTAATCAGCCGAGCTTTGCATTTCATTAAGGTTAACGTTCCCTTAGCAACTCGATGCTAGCTTTCCCCTGCCGCTCGTTTCTCGCCGACTATGGACCGGGGGCCACATGGATCATCTCCAAAGAGTCCTGATTCTGCTCTTGGTTGCCGGCATTCCGGCCGCAGCACCGCCCCTCTCCTCTCCCTCTTCCGAGCTTTGCCTTGCTGCCGGCTCGCTCACCTATCGGATCTCCCAAAGCGCCTCCGCGGACCTGCGGGTCAAAATAGACCCGCAGGCAGCCCATCCCGACATGCGGCTCCAGCTGGTGGACAAGGTGGAGAGCGCGGATTTTACGATTGTCGACGACGTGAGCGCAGCCTCGAGTCCCGGCTGCGAAGGGTCGGCTTCCCTCAGGAGCGTGCGCATTATTACGGATGCAAGCCCCACCGATATCACCATTGCTCTATCTTCAGAAACAGATACCGCTTTCAAGCTCTACGTGCATTCGGCCCGCTTCGGCTACGAGGATGCCGCCGTCCTGTTTGCCGCCATGCGCCACTACGAGCACGCCCGCACTCTGCGCACGGACGGCGATGAGGATACTCACCCGGAATCGTGGTGATCGTTAGCTCCGCGTCAACCCTGTTCCTGGCAGGACCCCTCCGGCGGCGGCGTCTGCAAGAGTTCGCAAACGCCCGATCGCCAGAGTGCTCCTCAAAACACTGAGGACGAGAAGAGCATCGTCCCTGGGACAGGCGATAGCGAATGCCCCGATTTTTCTCCCGGCTGCGGGCGATACGAAGCACGCGCATCAATTTACACGCGCGCATCGAGGAGCTTGAAGATCGCAACTGGGAGCTCAGAGAGGCGGAAGAGCACGCGCGTGGCGTGCTCGAGGCCCAAGGAGACCTGATCGTCCGCTACCGCGGCACCAACATCACTTACGCCAATGAGATGTTCTGCAAGCTCAGCGGGCGCAGCAGTGAAGAGCTGCTCGGCAGCGCTTTTGGCCTGCCCGTGATCGAGGAAGGCGACGCGGTGGTACTGCCCGACGGCACCCGCATCTACGATCAGAGGATCGCAGCGCCGGACGGCGCTCGCTGGATCGCCTGGCGCGAGGTGATGGTGCGTGTGGGGGAAGGCACTCAGATGCAAGCCGTCGGGCGCGACGTGACGGACCGTGTTCAAGCCGAGCGCGAATTATCCGCCGCGCGCGATCAGGCCGAAGCTGCCAATCGCGCGAAGTCGAGGTTTCTGGCCATGATCTCGCATGAGATCAGAACGCCGCTCGGCGGGATTCTGGGCATGTCGGATCTGCTCCTCGACACCGCGCTCACGCCGGAGCAGGAGACCTACGTCAAGGCGGTGAAGACCTCCGGCGATCTCCTGCTCGCTCTGATCGACGAGATTCTCGACTTCTCCAAGATCGAGGCTGGTCGCCTCGATATCGATGTGCGGGCGTTCGATCTGCGGGCCATGGTCGAGGAAACCGTCGAGCTTATCGCGCCCCGCGCCCAGGAAAAGCGGCTCGAGATCGCCTCCTACGTGGAGGAAGCTCTGCCCCAGTACGTCATGGGCGATCCAACTCGCCTGCGCCAGGTTTTGCTGAATCTTGCCGGTAATGCCGTCAAGTTCACGGGGCGGGGAGGGCTCGCCATCCTCGCAGATCAGGGGGGCGAAGCAAGCCGGATCCAGTTGCGGGTTCGTGACACCGGTATTGGCATTCCTGAACCGGAGCAAGGTCGCATCTTTCGTGAGTTTGAGCAGGTCGACGGCAGCTTGAGCCGCAGATTCGGCGGTGCAGGTCTTGGTCTCGCCATTTCCAAGCGCATCGTCGAGCGCATGGGTGGGAGCATCGCGGTTGAAAGCACTCCCGGCGTGGGCTCGACCTTCAGCATATCGCTTGCTCTGCCATCTGCAGCAGAGCAACGTCCTCGGACGGAGTCGCGACCTGCACTTGATGCTCACGAGGTGCTGATCGTGGCTCCCACCGAGGTGAGCGCAGCGCCCATCGCGCGCCAATTGATGGATTGGGGTGCGCGAACCTGTCTGGCTGCGGATGAGGAGAGTGCGCAATCCCTTTTGCACGAGCGAACGTGGACCGGCCTCGTGGTGGACCACGCGCTCGGCAGCGAGGCTTGTGAGCGCCTGGCGCGCGCGGCATGCACGACCGAGCGGCGGATCGTGCTGGTCACGCCCGCCGAGCGGGATCGGATCGCGGTGCTGCGGCAAGCTGGGTATTCCGGCTATCTCATCAAGCCGGTGCGGCGAGAATCCCTCGCGGGGCAGATGGCGTCCTGGAAAGGAGAACTCGACGAGAGCGCTCTGGATGGTCCGAGAATACCCGCGGCAGCCCCGGGGATGGCAAAACGCAGACTGGCAGTTCTTGTGGCTGAAGACAATGAAATCAATGCGCTGCTCGCCACCTCACTGCTCACCCGGCTGGGGCACCGCCCCACAGTCGTCAGCTCGGGTAACGCTGCATTCGATGCATGCTGCGCGGCGCAGGCCGCCGGAACCCCCTACGATCTGCTGCTCATGGATTTGCACATGCCCGGCGGGGACGGCATCGAGACGGTGCGGCGGATACGCAGGCTGGAAGCCGAACGTGGGGAGCGCCGCATTCCGATCTTTGCGCTTACGGCCAACGCCTATGTCGAGGATCGCGTGGCGAGTCTTGCCGCTGGGATGGACGGCTTCCTGGTGAAGCCGCTCGATCGCCGGGCGCTCCTCGATGTTCTGGCCAAGATCGGTGCTGCAGTCTCGTCCGCAGCCTAAGCAGCGCAAGCTTGGCGCACATGCGCCGTGATGTTAGATAGGCGCCGTGACTATGGCCGCGCTGCCCAACCAAAGATGACCGTCGACGAATATCTCGCCTGGGCGGAAGGCCAGCCGGGACGTTTCGAGCTCTATGCCGGCACTGTTTATGCGATGGCGCCGGAGGGTGTCAGGCATGCGCGGGTCAAGTTCGCGGTACAGAGAGCCCTGCACACGGCCATTCAGCGGACAGGGGCGCCATGCCATATGCTGCCCGATGGCATGACGGTGCGCATCGATGCGCATACTGCGCATGAACCAGATGCTCTGGTCTATTGCGGCGAGAAGGTGCCGGATTCTGCAATCGAAGTGCCGAACCCGGTGATCGTGGTCGAGGTGCTTTCGCCCAGCACGCGTCGTATCGATGCCTCGGCCAAGCTCGCCGGCTATTTCTCCATCGCCTCGGTGCAGCATTATCTGATCATTGATGCCGATCGCCGCTTGGTGATTCACCACGCGCGGGGAGCTCTCGATGTGCTTGCGACGCGGATCGTGCATGATGGAAAGATCGCACTTGCCCCGCCCGGCGTAGAGCTCACCCTCGCCGATTTTTTCACAGTCTGATCGCTTCTTGTCTGTCCCGGCGGGTTCGACAGGGAGGTTTTTGACGAGGGGGCCTCAGCTTTTCGACGTTTCCTACGGATTTTCGATCGAGTACAGTCGCTCAATGAGTTCCGGCGTGTCGATCTTGTTCTCCCAATAGTCGAGCAATGCCGCGCGATTTCGTTCGATAAAGCGCTTGGCCTGCTCGATCAGGTGCGGGGGCATGTGTGCGCCGGCAACGCCGTAATCGTGAATTGCCATAGAAGCCGTCTTGGCGGCGGCATTAAGGGAATCCGGCGGGTCGATCGCGATCTTAATGCGCGGCCCGTGCCGCGCGTAGCCCCTGGTCGAAACGAACACGGTGTTATCCACGCCGGTCCGATCCTTCCGCAGTGAAACCATGTCCTCGGCCTCGTCGATCTCTGCGTCTAGCAACACGACGGCCGACGTGGGCGCAATCGTGTAACCCACATCGCCGAGGCTGATAATACGCCGATCGCGCATGGCATCGATCAGCCGTTGCGGATCGGCAGCGATCTCCGCAGAAGACGATGGAACGATGACTGTCATGGCCTCACCACGGAACGGGGTATGTCGCTGTGTGATACATATAACATCGCAGGCCGATCAAGGCTCTTTCGTCCGGGCGAAACCGTC
>DASXIG010000157.1:0-8563 GCA_036498105.1 Xanthobacteraceae bacterium
GTCGTCGATGGCGGCAAGCTGCTCAGCGTTGGCCAATCCGTGACGTATGACGGAGCGGGCGCATCATGATGAGGCAGTGGATCATCGTCGGCACGCTATTCGCAGCATGTGCCGCGACCGCCGGATGCAAGGAACAAACGCAGGCGCGGGAGCCTGTACGGCCCGTCATGTCGACGCTCCTCGAACCGATGCAATCGGGCAGTATCAATGCCACCGGCACGGTAGAGCCTCGATACAAGACAGACCTCAGCTTTAGAGTAGAGGGGCGTCTCATTGCGCGTCCGGTAAATGTCGGGGACCTCGTCGAGGAGGGGCAAACGCTCGCCGCGATCGATCCGGCCACTCTTCAACTCGATGTCGACTCCGCCATCGCAGACGTTGCAAAAAGTCAGGCTCATCTCACCAACGCAATCGCAAGGGAGGAAAGGCAGCGGAAGCTGATCACGACCGATACCACGACCAAGGCAACTCTCGAGAATGTTGAGCAAGCACGTGCTAACGCACAAGCCTTGATGGTCCGCGCCCAGGCCAATCTCACCAAGGCGCACGAGCAACTTGGTTACGCGCAGCTGAAGTCAGAATTCGCGGGCGTCGTCACAGCCATCGGTGGGCAGGTGGGTCAGGTAGTATCCCCTGGGCAGACCGTCGTCACAGTCGCGCGGCCAGATATCAGGGAGGCCGTGGTCGATATTGGCGCCGACTTTACGGTGCCCCTGCGGATCGGCCTTCCATTTACGGTCAGCTTGCAGCTTAATCCCGCGGCCCACGTCGAGGGCCAGGTCCGCGAAATCGGGCCGCAAGCGGATTCAGCGACGCGTACCCGTCGCGTCCGCATCACCCTGAACAACCCGCCTGATACCTTTCGGCTTGGGACCACCGCGACGGCGACGGTCAGCGTTGGCCAGAACTCGATACTGCGGGTGCCTGCATCGGCGATCCTTACCAAGGACGGCGAGACGTTCGTTTGGACCGTAGATCTGCCGGCCAGCACGGTTTCGCTGCACAAGATCGCGATTGCTCCCGACGAAGAGGGCATCTGCGTGACGGCTGGCCTCAGCGCCGGAGCCAGAATCGTGACCGCAGGCATTCATAGCCTCATGGAGGGGCAGCAGGTTCGCATCGAACAGGACGGGACGCCATGAAGTCATTCAACCTTTCCGACTGGGCGCTCGCACATCGTTCGCTGGTTTGGTATTTCATGATCGCATTTGCGGCAGCGGGCCTGTTCTCCTACCTACAGCTGGGGCGCGAGGAGGATCCCGCCTTCACCATCAAGACTATGGTGATCCAGGCTCAATGGTCCGGTGCGTCCGCCGACGAGATGACCCGTCAGGTCACCGATCGGATCGAGAAGAAGCTCGAGGAACTGGAGTCGCTCGACTACACCAAGAGCCTCACGGTCGCTGGCCAAACCACGATCTTCGTGAACCTCCGCGATGCGACCAAGGCCCGCGATGTGGCTCCGACTTGGGTCCGGGTTCGCAACATGATCGCCGATATCAAGCAAGACTTCCCGTCAGGGGTGATCGGTCCATTCTTCAACGACCGCTTCGGGGACGTCTTCGGCAATATCTACGCATTCACAAGCGACGGATTAAGCCTGCGCCAACTGCGCGATCGAGTCGAGAACGTTCGGGCCAGAATATTGACGGTCCCCGATGTCGGTAAGGTCGACATTCTCGGTGCGCAGGACGAGGTGATCTATCTTGAATTCTCCACCCGGAAGATCGCCGCGCTCGGACTCGACATACCTTCGATCGTAAATTCCCTACGGGCGCAAAACGCGATCGCTCCGTCGGGCGAGCTTCAGGCCGGTCCGGAGCGCGTCAGCGTGCGGGTTAGCGGCCAATTTACCTCAGAGGCAAGCCTCAGGGCGATCAACCTCCGCGTCAATGACCGCTTTTTTCCTCTCACAGATGTAGCGACCATTACGCGCGGTTATACCGATCCGCCTACTTCGTTGTTTCGTGTTAACGGCCAACCGGCGATTGCGGTCGCGATCGGCATGAAGACCGGCGCCAACCTCTTGAAATTTGGCGAGGCTCTGAAGGAGGAAATGTCGAAGATCACGGCCGACCTGCCGATCGGAGTGGGCGTGCACCTGGTATCGGATCAGCCCGTGATCGTGGAACATGCAGTGTCGGGCTTCACCGAGGCGTTGTTCGAGGCGGTCGTCATTGTGCTCGCTATCAGCTTTATCAGCCTCGGTCTTCGTGCCGGACTGGTCGTCGCGATCGCGATTCCCCTGGTGCTGGCGATCACTTTTGTCGTGATGGCTTATGCCGGAATTACGCTGCAGCGCATTTCGCTCGGCGCATTGATCATCGCTCTCGGTCTTTTGGTCGACGACGCAATGATCGCAGTGGAGATGATGGTCGCTCGGCTCGAGATTGGCGATGCGCTGAACAAGGCCGCAACCTATGTCTATACCTCGACGGCCTTTCCCATGCTGACGGGAACGCTGGTCACCGTTGCCGGCTTTATTCCCGTCGGCCTCAACAGCAGTAGCGCTGGCGAATACACCTTTACACTGTTCGTCGTGATTGCAGTATCCCTGCTCGTGTCGTGGATCGTTGCGGTGTTGTTCACGCCGTTGCTCGGCGTCACTATCCTGCCAGCGAAGATGAAGGCTCACCACGAGAAGAAGGGCGGGTTCGCCAAGGCATTTTCTCGCGTTCTTGCCATCTGCATGCGGCGCCGTCGGATCACGATTGCGGTGACGGTGGCTGCTTTCGCGCTTGCGGTAGTCGGCATGACATTCGTGCAACAGCAGTTCTTTCCATCGTCCGATCGCCCCGAACTGGTCGTCGACTGGAATTTGCCACAGAACAGCGCGATCGCAGAAACCAACGCGCAGATGGCACGCTTCGAGCAGGAGGCGTTGCGGGGTAATGACGGCGTCGATCACTGGACGACCTACGTAGGAACCGGCGCGCCGCGCTTTGTCTTATCCTTCGATGTGCAAACCGCAGATATCTCGTTCGGTCAGATCGTTATCGTCACCAAGGGAATTCAGGTGCGGGATCGCGTCAGGAACGAATTAGAGGCTTACCTCAAAAAGACCTTTCCCGGCACCGACACGTACGTGAAGCTCCTCGAGGTCGGTCCTCCTGTCGGACGGCCGGTGCAGTATCGGGTGAGCGGCCCGGTCATCTCCAAAGTCCGCGAACTTTCGCAGGAGCTTGCCGGCGTCCTGCGGGGCAACCCACACCTCGGTGGCTTGGTGTTCGACTGGATGGAGCCGGCCCGCGTCGTCAAGGTCGATGTGCTTCAGGACAAAGCGCGCCAACTCGGCGTCACCTCCGAAGACATTGCCATCACTCTGAACGGAGTGCTCAATGGCGCGACTGTAACCCAGGTGCGAGACGATATCTATCTGGTCAAAGTGCTTGGCCGCGCGACGGCGGCCGAGCGCGGATCAATTGAGACACTGCAAAACTTGCAATTGGCTGGTTCGGGCGGCCAAGCAGTGCCGTTGGCCGAAGTCGCAACGCTGCGCTACGAAATCGAGCAGCCAACGATATGGCGCCGGTCGCGGCTGCCCACCATCACGCTCAAAGCGGATGTTGCGGATGCCGTGCAGCCGAAGACGGTGGTGGATCAACTCGCGCCCCAGGTGGCGAAGTTCTCGCAAAAGCTGCCCCCCGGCTATTCTGTGGCGATCGGCGGCAGTGTCGAGGAAAGCGCAAAGAGTCAGGCACCAATTGCTGCGGTGGTGCCGCTGATGCTGTTCATGATGGCGACGATCCTGATGATTCAGCTGCAAAGCTTCCACCGCTTGTTCCTCGTGTTCGCGGTCGCGCCGCTTGCTGTGATCGGTGTCGTCGCAGCGCTGCTGCCGAGCGGCGCACCGCTCGGGTTCGTCGCCATTCTCGGCGTGCTGGCATTGATCGGCATTCTGATCCGCAACTCGGTGATCCTGATCGTGCAGATCGAGCAACTGAAGGGTGAGGGCCGCCCGGCATGGGATGCCGTCGTCGAGGCAACAGAGCATCGCATGCGGCCGATCCTGTTGACAGCGGCGGCTGCGAGCCTTGCGCTGATTCCGATCGCGCGCGAGGTGTTCTGGGGTCCGATGGCATATGCGATGATGGGCGGCATCATCGTTGGCACCGTGCTGACTCTCCTCTTCTTGCCCGCGCTTTACGTGACCTGGTTTCGGATCAAGGAGCCGGGTCGCATAGCGTTCAATGATTGTTGCAGGCCGAATCGACTGACCGGCCCTGAGCAAGTGACGTAAGTTCCCTACGCGGGCGAGATCGGCCGGCTTCGACTGGCGGGCGGAGCGTGCATCCGGCACAATGCTTGTGCGCCGGACCTAGTGATCGGTCGCTGCGGTTTGCTGGCTTGGTGCGGGTCAGAAGCATCATGATTCATCTTGTGGAAGAGCCCACACTTGCGGCGGTGAGGCGAAGCCTGGCGCGCTGGAACCTGGAACTGCAGCAGGGCGGTCCGCCGATCCGCTATGGTTTTTCAGTCGTCTGCGTTGCAATTGCGCTCGGGATGGCCCTGGCATCCCAGCACTACGGCTTTCGCGCCGTGGAATTGCCGCTGTTCACCCTGGCCATCGCCGTCATCGCCTGGAGCGCCGGGCCTGGGCCTTCCGTGCTGGCGGTGGTGCTATCCACGGTCTGCGTCAGTTACTTCTTCGTCGAGCCCATTTACTCCTTCGCAATTTCCCCCGAAGAGCTGCCGTACTTTCTTCTGTTCGCGGTCTGGGCGGGGCTCATTTCCTGGTTCGTAACTGTCCGACGCCGCATCGAGACCCATCTGCGCCAGGCGCGCGACCACCTTCAGGTTGAGGTGGAACAGCGCAGGCATCGAGAAGACGAGATTCGCAAGCTCAATACGGAGCTCGCCAAGCGGGCTAACGATCTAGAAACAAGCAATAACGAGCTGGAATCCTTTGCCTATTCCGTCTCCCACGACCTTCGCGCACCGCTTCGCCATGTGGTCGGGTTCTCGGAGCTGCTGCAGAGACAGGCTTCTTCGCTCGACGATAAGAGTCGCCGGTACGTACAAACGATTATCGAATCAGCAAACAGGATGGGTAACCTGATCGATGACCTGCTGGCGTTTTCCAGGATCGGACGAGCCGAGACCAGAACGACGCTGGTGAGCCTGGACCAGCTCGTCAAGGAGGCCGTCGGCGAGATCGGGCAGGACCCGAGGGGGCGAGATATCGTGTGGAAGATCACTCCCCTTCCGGTTTGTTACGGCGACCGATCCATGCTGAGGCTGGTGATGGTCAACCTTCTCTCCAATGCGGTCAAATTTACGCGCATGCGAGCCCAGGCCGAAATCGAGGTTGGTTGTGTGGACGAGCAAAACGAAGTAGAGGTGTTCGTGAGGGATAACGGCGCCGGCTTCGACATGCAGTACGCAAATAAGCTATTCGGCGTGTTTCAACGTCTGCATCTACCGGAGCAGTTTGAAGGCACGGGCATAGGTCTCGCAACCGTTCGGCGGATCATCCACCGCCATGGGGGGAAGGTCCGAGCCGAGGGAAGTGTCGATCGCGGCGCGACGTTCTATTTCTCGCTCCCTAAAGGACACGATGCCGCGGAGAGGGTAAACACGCCATGAGCGAGCTGGGACGCATTTTGCTCGTCGAGGACGACCCGAGAGACGTCGAGCTTACTATGACGGCGCTGGGCGAATCTAACCTGGTAAACGAGATCGTGGTTACCCGCGACGGCCAACAAGCTCTGGATTACCTCCACTGCCGGGGCGAGTTCAGCGCCCGGTCCAACGACAACCCCGCGGTGTTGTTGCTGGACCTGAAACTGCCCAGGGTCGATGGCCTGGAAGTCCTGCAGCAAATCAAGTCCGACGAGCGACTGAGGCTGATACCTGTCGTGGTGCTGACGTCCTCGCGCGAGGAAAAAGACATGATGAGAAGCTACAAGCTCGGAGTGAACGCCTATGTCGTGAAGCCGGTCGATTTTCACCAATTCGTCAATGCCGTGAAGGAGCTCGGGATCTTCTGGGCGGTCATCAATGAGCCGCCGCCGGGAAGCGCGAAGAAGGCGCCATGACTATCCCGCTCCGCATTCTGTTGCTGGAAGACAGCGCCAGGGACGCGGAGCTCATTCAAGAGCTCCTTGAAGCGGATCATTTCGTCTGTGACGTAACTCGTGTCCAAACGCGTGCCGAGTTCCTGGCCGCCCTCGAAGACCATGGAATCGACTTGGTTCTCGCCGATTACAAGCTTCCTTCGTTCGACGGCCTTTCCGCATTGAAGCTCACCCTGGGCGCCCGCCCGGATCTGCCGTTCATTTTTGTCTCGAGCTTCGGCGAAGATATAGCCATCGAAGCGCTCACGAGCGGGGCCAGGGACTATGTGCTGAAGACTCGGCTATCCCGGCTCGTGCCATCGGTGCAGCGCGCTCTGCGCGAAGCCGGGGAACGAGCCGAGCGCAAGCAGGCCGAGGAAGCTCTGCTCCGCATTCTGTTGCTGGAGGACAGCGCCACGGACGCGGAGCTCATTCAAGAGCTCCTGGAAGCGGATCATTTCGTCTGTGAGGTAACCCGCGTCGAAACGCGCGTCGATTTCCTGGCCGCTCTTGCAAACGGCGGATTCGACCTCATTCTCGCCGATTACAAGCTGCCTTCGTTCGACGGCCTTTCCGCATTGAAGCTTGCGCTGAGCGCTCGCCCTGATCTGCCTTTCATCTTTGTCTCCGGCTTTGGCGAAGAGATAGCAATCGAAGCGCTCACGAGCGGCGCCACGGATTATGTGCTGAAGACGCGGTTATCACGTCTCGTACCATCCGTGCAGCGCGCGTTGCGCGAAGCCCGGGAACGCGCGGAACGCAAGAAGGCCGAGGAGGCACTGCGCCGGAGCGAGATGTATCTGGCAGAGGCGGAGCGATTGAGCCACACGGGGAGTTTAGCCTGGAACGTCTCGACCGGGGAAATCTACTGGTCCGATGGGACATATCGCATATTTGGATGCGAGCCTACGACAAAGCCCACCGTCCAGCTGGTGATCGACCGCACGCATCCGGATGACCGGGTGCGTCTGCGTCAAATTATTGACCGTGCCGCGATGGAGGGGTGCGAATTTGTGGCCGAGCATCGCCTGTTGATGGATGACGGCTTCGTCAAATACGTTCAAGCCGCCGCTCATCGGTTGGCCGGCGAAGACAAGGAGCGTCTGGTCTTCGTGGGTGCGGTAACGGATATTACCGAGCGCAAACGCGCCGAAGAGGAGCGCGAAAGATTGCGCGAGCTCGAGGCAGATCTTGCGTACATGAACCGCGTGAGCATGATGGGAGAGCTGGCCGCCTCCCTGGCTCATGAGATCAAGCAGCCGATCACCGCCGCCGTAATAAATGCCAAGGCCTGCGCACGATGGCTATGTCGTGATGCGCCCGAGGTGACGGAGGCGTGCGATGCTGCTGCGCGTATGGTCACCGATGTGACGCGCGCCGCCGGCATCATCGACCGCGTTCGCTCGCTCTACAGGCGAGGTCCGCCAGAACGGGAAGCGGTCGACCTGAACGAAATCGTTCGGGAGATGACGATATTGCTCGGGGATACGGCGGAGCGCCATTCGATCTTAGTCCGCACGCAACTCGACCCGCGGCTTCCGCGGACCACGGCAGATCGCGTACAACTGCAGCAGGTTTTGATGAACCTCATGCTCAACGGCATCGAGGCGATGCGAGAGACGGGTGGTGAACTGACTATCACATCGAAGCGCATCGAGGATGGTCAGCTCTCGATTTCGGTAAGTGATTCGGGCACGGGGCTTCCTGACGACCAGACCGAGCGCATTTTCGAGGCGTTCTTCAGCACGAAACCGCAAGGCACCGGGATGGGACTGTCCATCAGTAAAAGAATCATCGAGTCACATGGCGGCCGTCTGTGGGCGAGCTCCAACGCAGGACGAGGTGCCGTCTTTCAGTTCACACTGCCCGGTGAGGTGATGGCCGCTTGGCCGCAGGCCGTTTAATGCGCTGCCCGCGCCGTTCTCTCGTGAAGCCAGTCGATGGCCAGCTTCGGAGTGAGGAGGCCGAAACTTATCGCCAAAGTGACTGTCAGAGCCGCCACACCGTCGGCGATTGTCGCACTTATCAGGTCCAATGATGTCCCTGTGCTGCCCGCGATTTCCAACAGACCGCTCGCCATCCTGAAAAGGTTGGAGCCCGGCATCATCGACACCACCGAGGCAAAACCGATCGCCGCCCACGGCATGTGCCAACGATGCGCGACTGGCGTGAGAATCAGCCCTACGACCGCGGAAGCGACAAAGGCGCCCGTTGCGGCGCTGGTATCAAGGATGACGAGCGTTCCCCAGCGCAGAGCATGGGCCATCATGCCAACGGCCACCGGCCACGTCAGCAAATCGAGGGGCGTGGAGAAGAAGACGCTGTAGGCAAACACTGCGACCCCGGCGGCGATCACGTCTTCCCAGAAAGGGACAGCCCTGCCAGCTTGATCGACCGGCAGTGACACGCCGAGAGCCGCCAGTCCAAGCAACAGTCCCGTCGAGATCGCGACCAGGACGAGTGTCGCATAGATCAGGCGGGCAGCGCCGAGATGGATGCGACCGTTG
>DASXIG010000158.1:0-7910 GCA_036498105.1 Xanthobacteraceae bacterium
CTGGCTGTCGCGCAGCCGCGATACGGCGTCATACTCGTAGAGCCCCTGCAACGCCTTGGTGGTCGATTTGATGTGCCACTCGAGCAGCGGTGCAGCGATGCTCTTGGCGATCTCCAAGGCGAGCACGGTCTTGCCGGTACCAGGCTCCCCTTTCACCAGTAGCGGGCGCTCCAGCGCGATGGCCGCATTGACCGCGATCTTGAGATCATCGGTTGCCACATAGCCGCTGGTGCCTTCAAATGGCATCGCTGTCCTCGTTCTTTGCGAAACGCGCTTTCTCGCATGAATGTGAGAGGCGTTGTAGCCTCCGCCGTGCGAAAACAATCCGAAGCCCCATCTATACTGTTGTGGTAGCAGCCGGAGGTCGCCATGCGGGCTTTTTCCGTGGGTGTGGGATTTGCGGTCTGGCTGGCGCTGGCCGCCGGCGCGGGTGCGCAGCAGTCCGAGCCGCCGAAGACGGCGATCGCGACGTTTGCCGGCGGATGTTTCTGGTGCGTGGAGGCGGATTTCGACAAGGTCCCAGGCGTGATCAGCACCACGTCAGGGTACACCGGCGGGCACACCGAGGAGCCGAGCTATGAAGAGGTCTCGCGCGGCGGCACGGGCCATGCCGAGGCTGTGCAGGTCGTCTTTGACCCGGCCAAGGTGAGCTATGAGAAGCTCTTGGATGCGTTCTGGCATAATATCGACCCGCTCGCGAAGAATCGGCAGTTTTGCGATCACGGGGATCAGTACCGCACCGCGATTTTTTACCACGATGAAACCCAGCACAGGCTTGCCGAGCAGTCGAAGGCGGCGGTGCAGGCGCGCTTCAAATCTCCGGTGGTCACAGAGGTCACGGCGGCCGGGCCGTTTTACAACGCCGAGGAATACCATCAGGACTACTATTTGAAGAACCCGATCCGCTACAAGTTCTATCGGTTCAACTGCGGGCGGGATGCCCGGCTTGAGGAGCTGTGGGGCAAGAAGGAGTAGATCATTCCCGCCCGTCGGGAAATTTTGCTCGCACGAACATTCTCCCAATTATTTCCCGTATTAGTTGTAGACAACGCCGTTATTGTCCGCCGTCGCGACTGTCGTTATAAGCGCCGCGCGAGCAGGGGGTTCGCGTGCTTTCTCTTATGGGGTTCCAATGTCATCGCAAAAGAACGGCGCCACGGTGCTGGACAAGGGCAAGAACTACCGGCCGTCCGACAAAGAGCCGTTCATGAACGAGCGCCAGCGTGAGTATTTTCGCCAGAAGCTGCTCACCTGGAAGGAGGAAATACTCAAGGAGGCGAAGGAGACCGTTGCCCATCTCCAGGCGGAGAGCGAGAACCATCCCGACCTGGCCGATCGCGCCTCATCCGAGACCGAACGAGCGATCGAGCTCCGCGCCCGGGACCGACAACGCAAGCTGATCGCGAAAATCGACTCGGCGCTCCTGCGGCTGGAGGACGGCACCTACGGCTACTGTGAGGAGACCGGCGAGCCGATCTCGCTCAAGCGGCTGGAGGCTCGCCCGATTGCGACGCTGTCCATCGAAGCGCAGGAGCGTCACGAGCGGCGCGAGCGGATTTATCGCGACGAGTGAGGCACCGGGAAGAAAGCTTTAGATTTTACCGCCAGGCCGCCCGAGCAGGCTGGCCATTTCCTGTTCGAGACTATCGTAAAGCGACTTTTGGGGTGCGGACCTGCTCTCGTTGCGCGCCGGTCTCGTATCGTCGCGAGAAGGTTTCACAGCCTCAACCGGAGCACTCGTGCGAGCCATTAGCGGGCTAGCCTGTGGCGAGCCGGCCCGGACCGAGGTCTCTTCTCCCGACTCTTCGCCTGACGGCTCAGCCTTCGCCAAGTTGGGGGCCGGCGGAGGCGGTGCTTCCTCTCTTCGGTTTGGACGGCGCAATGCCGCTTCGAGCCGTTGCGCCATGTCCGTGAGGTTCTGATCCGCTGAGGGCGCGAGCCTTGCATCGCCTGGCGGAGCTGAAGCGGGGGGAGGAGCCACGGCGGGCGCGGGCCGCTGACGCGGTTCACGTCGTGGGGGCAGCCGGACCGGCGGCTCGGAACGTTCAGGCTCCGATGCGGGCACGGCGCGCCCCAATTCTTCCGCGAGGCCGGAGAGCGGATCGGGGCGCCCCCGGCGCTCCCGGGGCGGAGCGGCCTGTGGCGGCGGAGGAAGCTCCGGTTCGCGCGGGGGCGGGGGCCACTGCGCCGCGGGTTCATCCACGGGCGGGGGCGGTCGTAACGGCTGCGGCTCCGGGCGCGGCACCGGTTCGGACCTGACTGGTTCGGGCCTGGGCGCGGGTTCGGGCTGCAGCGGCCACATGTTGCCTTCACCCAAGGGCACGGCGCGCGGCAGGGTGTCGCTCGCGGGCGGTGGACGCAGTGCCGTCGTTTCGCGCGGAGCTACCGCCCCGCGCACGATGTTTGGTTCGATAACGACGTCGGACGGGCCCCCGATCATCACCAGATGCTCGACATTGTCGCGACGGATCAGAACGAGCTTGCGTCGTCCATCCACGTTGGCAGCGTCAATGACGGCGAGCCGCGGCTGGCGCCCACGCCCCGCGGCATTGGTCAGGCGCTCGCCTCCGTACCGCCGCACAAGCCACAACGCCAGCGCGAGAACGCCGAATACCACGATGAACGCGAAAAACATCTTGAACGCGTAGCCATCGAACAGGGTGTCGAACATCACTCCTCCCCTGTGCCCTCAGGGTCCGGCGCTCGCCGGGACCGGTCCAAATGAAGGCCTCGGCATCGCTGCCGACCTGAATTGTACAACACCAAAGCAGCAGCACATCTGCTCAGTTCTCCTTTTGTATACCAAAAGCATTGCTGTGGTAAACAGCGGGACAGTCCCGCCCACTCCGCAATAGCCCCCCAGGGGAGGCAAGCCCCACCCGATCAGGGAGCCGCTTGTGTTCACCTGGCCGAACATCGGCTCTGATGCTGGTTGCGTAGCCCCACCCGACCGTCCGGGGGGAGTCTTGCGCGGACTCAGCCGCTGGGGCACTCAGATCAAACAGGAACGGAGCGATTCCCGGCGACATCATGCCACGGCCCAATGTGGAAGCTCCTGCGCTAACCGACCGCATCGCCGGAAACCAGGCCGGCGGCAGCATCGGACTCGTGCTCCTCGTAGCATTGCTGCTGATTGCCGCTGCGGGCGGGCTTTTGTTCGCGGGCCGCGCCAATGCGCAGCCGTACATCCTCGCCGTTCTCGCGATCCTTGCCACCGTCGGAGTATTCCTCCTGTTCGCGCTCGCCGCAGGAATTCTGCGCGGGCCACGCAGAGAAGCGGCAAGCCCGTTGCTCAAAGCGGTCGTCGAAAGCGCGACCGACGGCATTGCGGTCACCGACGCCAACGGAAGGGTCGTATATGCAAACGCCGCCTACCGTGGGCTGACGGCGGCGGGGGAAGCGGATGAGGTTCGCCCGGTCGAACGGGTGTTCATCGGCGACCCGGGCGTCTCCGAATCCGTCTATCGCCTGATGCAAGCAGCACGCGAGGGCCGTCGGAGCCAGGAGGAAGTGCGGGTTGGTGCCCATAAAGGCGAAGAAGGGCGTTGGCTGCGTATCCGGGTTCGCCCGCTGGAGGCGGCCAAGCGCGATGGCCGCATGACCGTGTGGTCGCTCGCGGATGTAACGCGTGAGCTCGAGCGTCACGAGAATGTTTTTCAGGAGCTGCAGCACGCGATCGATTACCTCGATCATGCTCCAGCCGGCTTCTTTGCGGCGGATGCAAGCGGTAACATCGTTTACCTCAACGCGACCCTGGCGAGCTGGCTCGATCACGATCTGGCACAGGTCGGCTCGGGTGGTCTCAAGCTGGACGACATCGTCGTGGGACAGGCTGCAGCCCTGCTCACCACGGTCGCCGTGACGCCCGGCGACGTGAAGACCGGGATCTTCGATATTGATCTCAAGACCAGCAGCGGCCGCACCCTGCCCGCGCGGCTCTTTCATAAGGTCGCCTTCGGTGCGGACGGCACGCCCGGAACGTCACGGACGCTTGTGCTCAACCGGGCGCAGGACGACGGCAGCGACCCGCAACGTGCCGCCGAGGTCCGGTTCACGCGTTTCTTTCAGAACACGCCGATGGCGATAGCGACCGTGGACAAGCACGGCAGGATCGCGGACTCGAACGCGAAATTTGCGCACTTGTTTCTCTCAGCCCTTAAGCATGAAGGGTCTCCCGATCGCTCGATACTGGCGACGGTCGCTGCGCGCGACCACGGCAAGCTGGAGGCAGCCATCCGCCGCGCGGCAGAAGGCCGGAGCGAGATCGCGCCCGTAGAGGCGGCGCTTGCCGGCTCCGGCGAGCGCTTTGCGACCTTCTTTGTCACCGCAATTCAAGAAGAAGAGGATAACGACCGCGAAGCGGCCATCGTGTACGCGCTGGAAACGACCCAGCAGCGCACGCTCGAGAACCAGGTCAACCAGCAGCAGAAAATGGAGACGATCGGGCGGCTGGCGGGAAACATCGCGCACGACTTCAACAATCTCCTGGGCGCGATCATCATGGCGACGGATTTCCTGCTCAACGCCCATCGGCCCACCGATCCTTCGTTCCACGACATGATGCAGATCAAGCAGAACGCAAACCGGGCCGCGAGCCTCGTGCGCCAGCTGCTCGCCTTCTCGCGCAAGCAGACCATGCGGCCCCAGGTGATCGATCTGGGCGAGGCGCTCTCAGACCTCACCGTCCTGCTGCGCAGGCTGATCGGAGAGAACGTGACGCTCGATGTCCCGCAAGTCCGCGACCTCTGGCCGGTGAAGGCCGATGTCGGGCAGTTCGAGCAGGTTATCATCAATCTGGCGGTGAACGCGCGCGATGCCATGCCGCTCGGGGGCAAGCTCACGTTGCGGACGTCGAACGTGCGCGCCGAGGACAGCATGCGCTTCCAGGCCAAGGGGATGCCGCTCGGAGAATATGTGCTGGTGGAAGTGGAAGATACCGGCACCGGGATCGCGCCGGAGGTCATCGACAAGATCTTCGACCCTTTCTACACCACCAAGGAGATCGGCAAGGGCACGGGACTGGGGCTGTCGACGGTGTACGGCATCGTCAAGCAGACGGGCGGGTTTATTTATGTCGATTCGGCCGTCGGCAAGGGGAGCACCTTCCGTATTTTCCTGCCGCGCTACATCCCGGGAGCGGACGATGTCGAGCCGTTGCAGCTGCCGGAGACCACGGCTCCCGCGATCGCCGGGGCGATTTCCGCGGCCGGTACGGTCGTGCGCGCGGCCGCAACCGATCTCACCGGGCAAGGCACAATTCTCCTGGTCGAGGACGAGGAGGGCCTGCGCACCCTCAACGCGCGCGGGCTTCAATCGCGCGGCTATACCGTGCTCCAGGCCGGTAACGGCTTCGAGGCGCTGGAAGAGCTCGAACGCCAGGGCGGGAAGGTCGATCTCGTGGTGTCCGACGTCGTCATGCCTGAGATGGACGGGCCGGCCCTGATGAAGGAGCTGCGCAAGCGCAACCCCGACATCAAGATCATTTTCGTCTCGGGCTACGCCGAGGACGCGTTCGAGAAGAGCCTGCCGGACCGGACCCAGTTCAGCTTTCTTCCAAAACCCTTCACGCTCAAGCAGCTCGTCACCGCGGTGAAAGAAACAATGGCGAGCTGAGACTTCATGGACGAGGAAAAGCAGCCCACATCCGAAAGCGGACCGGAAAGCCCAGCGGATCGGCGGCTCGCCAACATAGTGCTTCTGGTATTGCTGGCAGTCTTGATCGGCGGCGGGGTTTGGCTCGCCAACGCCATGTACGAGCAGCGCATGCTCGACGACTGCCTGGCACAGGGACGCCGCAACTGCGCCCCGGTGGACGGGCCGTCGCGGTAATCCGCTGGTCAAGAGCCGACGCACGCGCCCGACAACGTTCCCCTCGGATCTAATGCTTCACTTAAGGTTCTCCACGGCGAGCGCAATCCCCTGCCCGCCTCCAATGCACATCGTAACCAAGCCATAGCGTCCGGACATCCGTTCAAGCTCATACAGCGCCTTCGTCAGGAGGATCGCTCCGGTTGCCCCGACCGGATGACCCAAGGCGATCGCGCCGCCATTCGGGTTGGTGCGCTCCGCGGGAAACCCGAGCTCGCGCGCTACCGCGCATGCCTGCGCAGCGAAGGCCTCGTTCGATTCGATGACGTCGAAATCTCCGACCTTCATTCCCGTCCGGTCGAGAAGCTTGCGCACCGCATCGATCGGCCCGACGCCCATGACCTCGGCGTCCACACCCGCGTGGGCGTATCCGACTATCCTGGCCATCGGTTTTGCCTGCCGCCGTTTCAGCTCCTCCTCAGTCATGAGGACGACGGCGGCAGCTCCGTCATTGATCCCGGAAGAATTTCCCGCCGTGACGGTTCCCTCCTTGTCAAAGACCGGTTTCAGTGCGCTCAGCCCGGCCATGTCGGTGCCCGGCTTCACATGCTCATCCGTGTCGAAGATCGTCTCTTCGCGGCCGGTACGCACCCTCACCCCTGTAATCTGACTTGCAAAACGTCCCTCGCTGATCGCGTTTGCCGCGCGCCTTTGACTCTCGATTGCCATGGCATCCTGGTCAGCGCGCGTGATCTGCCATCGTCGCGCGACATTCTCGCCAGTGACGCCCATGTGGCCATGTCCAAAGGGATCATGAAGCGCGCCCAGCATCATGTCTGTGATCGCTACAGCGCCCATTTTTTGACCGGTCCGGATCGCATTGGTCGAATGCGGGGCGCGCGACATCGATTCCGCCCCGCCGGCCACCGCTATATCGGCATCCCCGAGCATCAGATGTTGAGCGGCCGAGACGATTGCCTGCAGCCCGGATCCGCATAAGCGGTTGACGGTGAGACACGGTGTTTTCGGCTGGATGCCGCCATTCAGCGCCACGACCCGCGCGAGATACATGTCCTTCGGCTCCGTGTGGATGACGTTTCCAAACACGACATCGCCTACCTCGGCAGGGTCCGTATCGGCGCGGCGAAGCCCCTCCCGCACGACGATCGCCCCAAGCTCAGTCGGAGGGATATCGCGGAGCTTGCCGCCAAAGCTGCCGATCGCCGTCCGCGTGGCGCTGACTATCAGGACCTGTCGCATCGGAGGGGCTCCGAAATTTTCTGGTACGCGTGGAAAACGCGCTGTTGGGCCATTCTGCCGCTCAGCAGTGCGGCACGAGCCGAAACGTGCGTACTCGCACTATTGCACTGTAAAGGGCGCGGAAAGGCCGCTTGGCTGCCGTTCTATAGCCATCGTTTCGGGGGATCCTGCAAGAGCAATCATCCAATACTCTCGCGGGCGAGGACGGGGCGTTCTCTCTGCTGCGGGAGAATGGGAAACCGCTGTTGCGAGTTGGGGGAAGCATGACAATCCGAGATTTTACCGAGGCACCCCCCCTGCAGGATAGGTCTGCTGAGGGCAGCCTGGAGCACCCGCTCGATTCCTGGGCCCCGCCGCTGGCGCCGACTGGATCCTTCGCTCCTGGTGCCGGCCCGGACAGCCTCGGCCCTGTCACAAGGGACGAGCATGCCTTTCCCGAGGAAGCCGATTTTTCCGCAAGCGGGACAAGTTTCGGATCGCGGCGAAAGCTGATTATCGCCATTGCAATCATGGCGGCATTGACCAGTGCACTTGGCTATTTCTTCTGGCCGTCGGCAAGCGAGAAACCGGCGACGCAAGTTGCGGAGCCCCAAGCCGTGGAACCCGCTCCAAGCGCGCAATCCTCGCCGCTGGCTCAGGTCCAGGCGGAGGTCTCTCCCGCGCCAGCACCTGCACCCTCTCCCGCGCCCGCGGCTGCGCCTCCTTGGGTTTCGGCCTCGACCCAAGTTGCCGCAGCCACGCCTGCCGGAACTACCGCGGCGGGGCAGGCGGCGTCATCGAGCAGGACCGTCCTTATCTTGCAGCGTCCAGGCGTAAACATCAGGTCTACGCCGTCGACAACC
>DASXIG010000159.1:0-8433 GCA_036498105.1 Xanthobacteraceae bacterium
GGCGCGCTACATTGCCGACAAGCAGGTCGTGCTGCTCGCGCTCGACAATCCGTTCACCGATCCGGTCGCTGAAGGGTTCCTGCAGGGCAAAGCGCCGCCGCCCGCAGGCGCGCCGGAAGGCCTTCCGTTTGCGATCCACCATACGAATCTCGCGGAGTCCGGCATCTATCAGATCCAGAATGCCAATCTCGGAGCGCTTGCCCAGGACAAAGTGTGGGTATCGTGCACCATCATTCTGCCCCTGCGCGCTCAGGGAAATGCCGGCTCGCCGGTGCGGCCGGTTTCGATCGGCGCTCCGGCGCAATAGCCGCGCCTAATGCAAATACTACATCCCGGGAGAGCTCATGCGCCTGCACCGCTGCCTTGCCGTCGTCGCTTTTTCGCTGATCTGGGGCGCCCCGGCGGGGAGCGCCGAGCTTACGTTGCGCGCGGTTTCCGCATTCGCGGAGAAGACCACCTATTCCCGCCCGTTCGAGCTTTTCGTTGACCGCGTCAACGAAGCGGGTAAGGGCATCGTGCACATCAACTACATTGGAGGACCCAAGGCGATGCCGCCCTTCGAGGTCGGCAACGCGCTCAAGAGCGGTGTCATCGATGTCGCCAACGCGACGGGCGCCTTCTACACCAACGTGATTCCGGAAGCGGACGCGTGGAAGCTCACGCAGCTGCCGATGTCCGAGCTGCGAAAAAACGGGGGCTACGATTACATGGCGAACCTGTACACAGATAAGATGAACGCCGTTTTTCTCGCCCGCCACAGCGACAACAATCCATTCCACCTTTATTTGAACAAGCCGATCGAGAAAGCCGACCTGACCGGGCTGAAGTTGCGGATTACGCCGGTCTATCGCGATTTCTTTCAGGCCTTGGGCGCCACAGTGGTGCAAACCGCTCCAGGCGAGGTCTACACCGCCTTGGAGCGCGGAGTGGTGGACGGCTATGGCTGGCCGATCACGGGGATATTCGACCTGGGCTGGCAGGAGAAGACCAGGTACCGCGTCGATCCCGGGTTCTACTCCGCTGAAGTCTCCATCCTGGTGAACAAGACCAGATGGGACGGCCTGACCGACGAGCAGCGCGAGATCCTGCGCAAGGCAGGAGCGCGCGCAGAGGATGAGGCGGTCAGCTATTTCGCGCAGGAAAACAAGAAAGACATCGAGCGCCAGGCCGCCGCCGGCATCCAGGCGATCAAGCTCGAAGGCGATGTTGCGAAAAGCTATCTCGACAAAGCCTATGAGGCGGGCTGGGCGGGCGTCGTCCGCCAGAGTCCCGAGCATGGACCGAAGCTCAAACAGCTCTTCTCGAAGTGAATGCTGAAGCTGTCGCGTTGCTACGGGCGGCTGCTGGAAATGATGCTTCTGCTCGCCTGCCTGCTGCTGCTCGCCATGACCTTGCTCATCGGGACGGATGTTCTGCTGCGCAACATCGGCGCCGGAGGGGTGGCGCCCAGCAACGAGCTGTCGGAGGATGCGCTCTATCTGATCACACTCCTCGCCGCCCCCGGCGTGCTCCGCCAGGGGCAGCACATCCGGGTGGACATTGTGCTGCGGCTCCTGCCGGAGCAGGTTGGCTGGACGCTGGAATGGCTCATCGACGTCATCGGCCTGTTCTGCTGCCTGTGTTTTGTCTGGTATGGCGCGCGCGTGACGCTCGACAGCCTCGCAAGCGGATCGCTCTCGATCAAGACCCTCATTCTGCCTGAATGGTGGCTGCTGGTCGCTATGCCGGCAGCATTTGCGCTGCTGGCGCTCGAATTCCTGTTTCGCATGCACCGGCTCGCATTGGCCGAGCGCCGGCCACGGGATGATGCCGTGTCCGCTTCGTAGGCAGCGCGGCGGCGCCCGATGTCCTGGCAGGCTGCTTCCCTGTTGCTCCTGGGCGGATCGACTGTGCTGCTGTTCATGGGCCTGCCGGTCGCTTTTTCTTTCATCGCCATAAACATCGTCGGCGCGGTGCTCTTTCTCGGTGGTGACGCCGGGCTCGATCAGATGGTGCGCAACAGCGCGGCTGCGGTCATCAATTTCTCGCTCACCCCGATCCCACTGTTCGTGCTCATGGGGGAGGTGCTCTTTCACACCGGTCTTGCCTTGAAGGTGATCGAGGGGATTGAGCGCCTGGTACGGCAAGTGCCCGGCCGGCTCGCGGTTATTGCGGTGGTCGCCGGCACGGTATTCTCGGCGATCTCCGGCTCGACCATTGCCACGACGGCCATGCTCGGCTCGCTGATGCTGCCGGTGATGCTGGCGCGCGGCTATAACCCCGTGCTCGCGGCCGGGCCCCTGATGGCGATCGGCGCCGTCGACATGCTGAGTCCGCCATCGGCGCTCACCGTGCTGCTTGGGAGCCTCTCCGGTATCTCGATTTCCAAGCTGCTGATCGGCGGCGTCGTGCCCGGGCTAATTCTGGCCGCCGCGTTCGTCGGCTATATCGTGCTGCGGGTAAAGCTCAACCCCGCGCTTGCGCCGGTTTCGCCGGTCGAAGAACGACACGGCTGGGCCAAATACCAGCTGCTCGTTCTTTATGTTCTGCCGCTGGTCGCCATCTTCGCCGTGGTGATCGGCGCAATGTCGGGCGGCTTCGCAACCCCGACCGAGTCGGCTGCTCTCGGCGCGATCGCGACCATGGCGCTCGCCGCGCTCTACGGGGTGCTGAGCGCGGGCGTGCTGCTAAAGGCGCTGAGGGGAACCGTGACGATCTCGGCGATGATCCTGTTCATCATCCTTGGCGCCACGACCTTCTCGCAGATCCTCAGCTTCTCCGGCGCGACCGAAGGCATCGTGTCCACGATCCTGGGACACGGCCTCGCCCCTATGACCATCCTTGCAGGCATGATGCTGCTGTTGATCTTTCTCGGCATTTTCGTGGACCAGGTAAGCATGATGCTGATCACGTTGCCGGTGTTCATGCCGATCGTCCAGCGCCTCGACATCGATCTGATCTGGTTCGGTGTGCTTTATCTTATCTGCATGCAGCTTGGGCTTCTGCTGCCGCCGCACGGCCTCCTTCTGATGACCATGAAGGGAGTAGCGCCGCCGGAGGTGACGATGACTCACATCTTCCGCGCGGTGGTGCCCTACGTCTTCATGAGCCTGGTGCTGCTCGTCGTCATCGTGGTGTTTCCCACGATCGCGACCTGGCTTCCTGCCCTGCTCGGATGAGCCGGAACAACCTTTCCGGAGTGAGCGGCACCTCCATGATCTCTACGCCAAGCGGCGCCAACGCATCGGCGACGGCGTTGGCAACGGCTGCCACCGCACCGATCGTGCCGCCTTCGCCCATCCCCCGGAACCCGCCTGCGGTAGGTGGTGCGTATTGCTCCATGTGCTCCACCTCGATGGTGGGGGTCTCCGGCGCGGATGGGACAACGTAATCCGCCAGGCTTGCCGTCAGGATCTGACCGCGCGCGGAGTAGACGATCTCCTCGGAGAGAGCGGTGCCGATGCCTTGTGCCACCCCGCCGCGTACCTGACCGTTGACGATCATCGGGTTGATCAGGCGGCCGCAGTCCTCGCAGACGACGTACCGGTCGATGGTCACCTTACAGGTCTCGGGATCGATTTCGAGAGCGGCGATGTGGGTGGCGGAGGTCGTCGTCCCGAAATACGGGTCGTAGACCTTGGTGACTTCCAGCTCCTCGCGCGCCTCCTTCGGCAGGCGCCCCATTTCCGAGTAAACGGCCTTGGCCAATTGCCGGAAGGTCATTGAGCGATCGGTACCCCGCACGAGCACCGAGCCGTTTGCGGCCTCGAGGTCCTCGACCGCGGCTTCGAGCAAATGGGAGGCGGCGCGCAACACGCGTTCCCGCAATTCGCGGGCGGCCAAGGTCGCGGCTCCTCCCGCCAGCGCCGCGCTTCGGCTGGCATATGTTCCGGTACTGTGCGCCACGAGTGCGCTGTCGCCCTGGAGCACGCGTACATCCTCCATCCGGGCTCCCAGGTTGCTGGCAACCACCTGGGCCAACGTCGTCTCCAGGCCCTGGCCGTGGGACGATATGCCGAATGCGGCCGTGACCGCTCCTGTGGAATCGAGCCGCACCGCCGCCGTTTCGGTTCCGGTATTGATCGGCATGCCGGGAGCCGCGGAAATACGCGAACCAAGCCCGGTGAGCTCCGCATATGATGCGATACCGATCCCAAACCAGCGTCCGGCTTGGCGCATCGATCGTTGCTTTTCGCGCAAGGCAGGATAGTCGATCGCGCGGCAGGCACCTTCGAGATTTTCCTGGAACGCGGAACGGTCCCAAACAATGCCGGAAGCGGCCTTGTAGGGAAATTCAGTCTCCCGGACCAGATTTCGACGCCGGATCTCGGCAGGATCGATAGCAAGACGCCGCGCCGCCATGTCCATGAGCCGTTCCATCACGAAAGTGGAGATGGGCCGGCCGACCCCGCGATAAGGTCCGGCGGGAGCTTTGCAGGTTGCGACGCCGCGTACACGGCCGCGGTAGGTATCGATGCGATAGGGTCCGGGCAGAAAGCTGATCACCTGCACCGGCTCCAGAGCCGCAGTCCACGGATAGATCGAGTAAGCGCCCACATCGCTGATCACATCCGCGGCAAGCGCAAGGATTCTGCCGTCCCGATCGAGCGCAAGCTGCGCATCGACGGTCTCATCAAACGCCTGCATTGTCGTGAGCAGATCCTCCACGCGATCGCTCGTCCATTTGACCGCCCGCTTGAGATGATGGGCGAGTGCGCAGACCAGAACTTCCTCCGGATAGACCGAGGCCTTGCCGCCGAAACCGCCGCCCACGTCGTGGGCAACAACGCGCACGCTGTGCCCCGGCAGGTCCAGGAGGTCGCAGAGCGCGTCGTGCACGATCCCGGGCACCTGCGTCGAGGACGTAAGCGTGAGCAGCCTGCGGCCCGCATCGTACTCGGCGAGATAGCACCGGTTTTCCATCGCGAGCGGGGTCTTGCGATGGAAGCGGAAGCGACCACCGACCTTCACCGGCGCGCGGCTGAAGACGGCATCGGCGTTGCCCCGCGCGAACTCACGGGCAAGCAGCACGTTGCTGCCGGCCTCCGCGTGCAACAAGGCCGTGTCCGGCATGAGCGCGCGCTCGGGGTCGGCCACCTCAGGCAGCGGCTCGAGCTGGATGTCGATGTGAGCGAGCGCGTCCTCGGCGAGATACCGGTTTTCCGCAAGCACCGCGGCAATCGGCTCGCCGACGAAGCGTACCTTCTCGCTCGCCAGCAGATGGATTGGCGTTGCGTGGTAATCCTTCATGCGGGAAGTGGCCAGCATGGGGTGCACCAGCCGCTCGACCTCGGCTGCCGTGAGCACGCCAAAAACTCCCGGCAATCCACGTGCCCGCGAGCAGTCGATGCTGGAGATACGCGCATGAGGATGCTCGCTGCGGCGAAACGCAACGTGGAGCGCGCCCGTGCACGTACGATCGTCCGCGAATGAACCCTGGCCGGTCAGGAGCCGCGGGTCCTCGACCCGCCTGACGCTGGCGCCGATCATCTTGGCCGCAGCCCGGGCGCGTGCGGGTCGAGCATCAATTTCTCGCTGGTCATCGTCCGCGCAGGCGGACGATCCAGTAGCCGCCCAAGGTTAGATTTGGCTCGGCCTTGCCTCAACCCGTCCCGGCCGGGATTACTGGATGCCCCGCTTTAAGCGGGGCATGACACTCGAGCAATGGGTTCGGGCGGCGGTGCTGAAACCGCCGCTGATGAGTCACCCCGATAGTCCTCGGCAGTCGCCGCCACTGGAGGCGCATGCGTGTGGCACGCCAGCGTCAGTTCATTGACGCAATTCGAGACCCGATCGATAGCAGTGAGCGCGGCGACAACCGCATCCTTCGGCGCGTCCAAGGTCGCAGTCGCGTCCGCTTGCGGTCCGCTGGTGGTCTCCGTCTTGGTTTCGGTCGCGTTCAAGGCAGCGACCTGCTGCGCCAGCTCGCGCCCGAACGCATCTTCCGCAATGGCGATGGCAGGCGAAGCAACAAATGGCTCGCCTTCGTGGCCCGCTGGCGACCGCTCCCAATGCTCGATCGTCGGCTCGGTCGCGGTCGCGGACTTGCGCGCGTTGTGTTGCTTCCAGAGAAAGCCCATCGCGGAGCCCAGCAGCACAATGAGCAGACCGCCCACTGATCCGTACAGTGCATTTTCCCACCGGTTGGCTTTTGGATAGGCCACGGCGCTGGCCGCCTCGAGCTGCGCTATTTTCTTATCCAGCTTGGCTTTTTCCGTAGCTCTGGCCTGCTCGCTCTCGCGCCTGGCTGCCTCGGCGTCACGCTTCGATTTGGCGGCCTCCGCCTGGGCAGCTTCCGCTGCGGCCTTTGCCTTCTCGAGCTGCGCAATGGCAGAAGTGGCGCTGGCCAAATCGCGCTGAAGCTTTTCGATGGTCGGGCTCGACTCGAGCTGCTGTGGGTTTGGCGCGGTCGTGCCGTCGCCCGGTAGTGATGTTGCTTGCGGCTCGGATACCGGGGCGAGCTGTGCTGTCATTGGCGATTCTGAGCTTGGCTCCGGTTCCGATGCGGCTTCCAGCTCGGCTGCCGGTTCCGGAACAGAGGCTGGTTGCGGCTCCGATCTTGCCGCCAGCTCCGAAGCTGCTTGTGGCTCCGAAGCTGCTTGCGGCTCCGGCGAGGCGGGGATCAATCCGGATGCATCTACCCCTGCCATTCGGAGAGTGCCGCGTCCTTTCTGGTCGAAGCTTGCTGCCCAGACAAATCCAGGACCGCCGGTGATGCGATAGATCGGGAGACCCTCCTTCGCCGATCGGGCAAAGTTTCCGAGGAAGTCGATCAACAGTCCCTTTTTAGGACTTTTTCCAGCCGACAGGAGCTTCATGCTCCCCTCGTCCAGTGGCACCAGCGTCACCTCGCCCCAAGTCGCAATGAGCCCGTCCGGAAGCCCTTTGCGATGCGGCATCTTCGTCAGACGCGGCGTTTCGCCGATCTTGCCCGCATATCGCTCGACGTCCTCCTGCGCTTCTTTCGCCGTGAAGAACGACGGCTCTTGCGAACGATTGACGTAGACGATGTTTCCGTCCTGCGAATGCAGGAGTGAATAGCCCGCCGTGTATGGCTTGCCCCGCTCTTTGTCAGTTCTTGTTTTCTGGCACCATGTGAGCCCGCCGAACTGCGCGCTGGGACTGCATTTGTATTCCCGATATGCAGCGCTGTCCAAATTCAGTTGCGTTCCGATCACCAGGCCATCGACCGCATATTGCGGTGCTGCTGTTGCGGCCTCTGACAAAACGACTGATGCAAGAACTGATAACCCTACTTTTAACCGTACTTTCATCTTCGCCCCCTATCAACGCCCCGATTACCGCGAAGTTGTAGGATCAAACAGATCAAAAATCAGCGGCAACAATGGGGCGCCCGACAAAATTATGAAGAATGTGCACCGTAAAAACCGTGTCTCCTCGCCCGCCCTCGATTTCCTCCGCAGCTCGCCATGCCGTGAATTGGTGCCAGTCGCGCCAATATTTCCCCTCATTTCTCGACTGAACTTTGCCCCATCGGGGATTACCGTTCTGAACGTTCGGGGGCTGCACTCTTTCGACTGATCGGCTGTGACTTATTCTGCGGGTCCGGGCGCGATGCTGGCGGCCGGTGACCGGTCGTGCATCCATCGGATCGGGGAAGATATCTCCGCGGGAGTGGGGTGGTGACGTTGACATGATCGTAAAAGCCTTTGCTGTGGCGCGGTCGGCGGCGCTCTACCTTCCATCGCGACCGAGGGGAGCGTCCTTTCGCTGGCAAGCGATCGCAGCCATTGCGACGCGGCATCGCAATCTTGCATTCCCGCTCACGCTCGCGGGCAGCGCGCTCGCGGGCGCCGTGACCACCTCGGCCGTCCTGGACTGGCAGGACACCAGCCGGCAGGGCAGCAATGCGGCGTCTCCCGCGCTTGCGTCCGTGGGCAACGAGACCGTGGTCTATCCGCAGACACGCTTCGCCCTGGCGAGCGCAGAGGAAGGCGATTCAGGTCACCCCAACACGGTGCAGGTCGAAGCTTCCGACGAGCTTGACGATGGCGACATGCGCTCGAACTTTCCGCGCGCGGTGCAGACTGTCCGGTTCACCAATCCCGGTGCATCGGCGGAGATCAGCGCGGTTGCACCGGAAACGGGCGGGCCGGTGCGGCGAGCGCTCATCAAGATCGGACGTTTCGTTGCCTTTGCGCCCAAAGAAAACGCTGGCGCTGATGCCGATAAGGCAGCCGCGCCTGCGCGCCAGCGAACCGGATCCGGCATGGAGGAGGTCGACGCGTATCTTTGGGAGGTTTATCAGCGCATCCCCGTCAAGAAGGACGGGACCGGCGATTTCACCTGGAAGGATCCGGCCGCGGCCAAGCACATGGGCATCGCTATGCAGGCCTATGTCATCGGCGGCATGGATCCCGAGTTCCGCGAGCAGCTTTATGCCGCCGGGCGCGCGATGGATGCGGCAGGCCTGCAATGGTCGATGCTGAGCGC
>DASXIG010000160.1:0-5708 GCA_036498105.1 Xanthobacteraceae bacterium
CGCCGTGCGCGTCCTCCGGAACCGCTGTATCGCGGCCGCCGGGGGAGGGCGCGGCGGTCGCGCTCGACCGCGTGACCAAGCGGTTCGGCAATCTCGCCGCCATCGAGAACGTCTCGCTGGCAGTGCGCCGGGGCGAGCTGATGACACTGCTCGGGCCGTCGGGCTGCGGCAAGACCACGCTGCTCAATCTCGTGGCCGGCTTCCTCATCCCGGAGACCGGCAAGATTGCCATCGATGGCCTCGAGGTGACGAGCGTTCCGACCTATCGGCGCGACATCGGGATCATGTTTCAGAACTATGCGCTGTTTCCCCACATGAGCGTGGCGGAGAACGTGGGTTACGGGCTGCGCATGCGCCGCCTTGCCAGGCCCGAGATCGCGCGCCGGGTCGCCGACGCGCTCGCGCTGGTGAAGCTCGAAGGCCTTAACGATCGCAAGCCGCGCCAGCTCTCCGGCGGCCAGCAGCAGCGCGTGGCGCTCGCGCGCGCGCTCATCATCCGCCCCAAAGTGCTGCTCCTGGACGAGCCGTTCTCGGCGCTCGACCGCAACCTGCGCACCGCGATGCAGGTCGAGCTCAAGGAGATTCAGCGCAAGCTCGGCGTGACCACCATCTTCGTCACCCACGATCAGGGCGAGGCGCTCAGCCTCTCGGACCGTATCGCGGTGATCGCCGCGGGCCGCATCCGCCAGCTCGGTGCGCCGGACGAGATTTATCGCCGGCCCGTCGATCGGTTCGTTGCCTCATTCATCGGGGATGTGAACGTGCTCTCCGCGCGGCTCGAACGGATCGAGGGCGCGCGCGCAACGGTTGCGCTCGGGGCAGCGCGAATGACAGTGCCCTCCGCACCGCTGAAGGAAATAGTGCCGGGCGCGATGGTCGAGCTGTTCCTGCGGCCCGAGGATCTGCGGCTCGCCCGTGAGGGCGATGCGATCTCGGCCCTTGGCACTGCGGCCACGCATATCTATCAAGGCGGCCATATCGATCTCTACGTTCACGCGGCGGAAGCGGTGCCGGGGCATGTGCTGCTGCGCTTGCCCGCGCATGCCGCAACGTCGCCGCCCGCGGCGGGCACGCGCATCGGCATTGCGCTTGCGACGGCCGAGGCCGTTGCGTTTCCACAGCCGGCGCGCGGCTGAGGCGCCGCAATCAGATCATGCTGTTCGGAAAGTGGCATCTTTCTTGCTCTGACCTTGAACGGACGCCGCATGCGGAGCTTCGTTCTACGCTCCGCATCACGCCAGAAGGAGGAGCCGTACATGTCGCTCGCTCTGCCGATGCCGGCCGATTCCGCACCTGCGCCGTCCACGCCCGTGCCTCTCTACAGGTCACTTTTCGTGCAAGTGCTGGCGGCCCTGGTGCTCGGAGTGGTGCTCGGGATGGCGACGCCCGGCTTCGCCATCGAGCTCAAAATCCTGAGCGACGGCTTCCTGAAACTGATCTCCATGATCGTAGCGCCGATCGTCTTCTGTGTCGTTGTGCACGGAATTGCAGGGGCTGGAGACCTCAAGAAGGTCGGACGCGTCGGGATCAAGGCGCTGATCTATTTCGAGGTGATGACCACGGTCGCGTTGATCGTCGGGATCGTTCTCGCGTTCGTGGTCGGGCCGGGTAACGGGATGAATATCGACCCCTCCACGCTCGATCCCAAGGCACTCACCAGCCATGCGGAGAATGCCCATAAGCTTCAGGGCGGAGGGGTAGGCATTTTCATCCTGAACATCATCCCCACAACGTCATTTGATGCGCTGGCGCGCAATGACGTGCTGCAGGTTCTGTTCTTCGCGGTGCTCTTCGGTGTCAGCTTGGCGCTCGTTGGCGAGAGAGGCCAACAGGTCACCTCGATGATCGATGCCGTCTCCACCGTTTTGTTCAGGGCCATGGGCCTGATAGTCCGTGTCGCGCCGCTCGGCGTCTTGGGCGCTGTTGGATACACCGTCGGCCGCTACGGCGTCGGCTCGTTGAAGCAGCTCGCTTCCTTGGTTGTCCTGTTCTACGTGTCCATCGCGATCTTCGTGCTCGTCGTCCTCGGCGCCGTAATGCGGCTCGCCGGTCTGAGCATCATCAAGTTCCTCGCCTATTTGCGCGAGGAGCTGACGATTGTGCTCGCCACCGCTTCCTCGGATGCGGTCCTGCCGCAGATCATGCGCAAGCTCGAATGGATGGGCGTAAGGAAGTCCGTGGTCGGCTTGGTCATTCCAACAGGATATTCCTTCAACCTTGACGCCTTTTCGATCTATCTCACGCTTGCCACTGTGTTCATAGCGCAGGCGACCAACACCCCGCTTTCTCTTGGCGATCTCCTCCTCATACTGGGCGTGTCGCTGGTCACGTCGAAGGGGGCGCATGGAGTTCCCGGATCGGCAATCGTCATCCTTGCAGCGACGCTGAACGCGGTTCCCAGCATTCCAGCCATCGGGCTTGTGCTTGTTCTCTCGGTGGATTGGTTCATCGGCATGGCTCGCGCGCTTGGCAATCTGATCGGGAATTGCGTCGCTACCGTAGTGGTCGCGGCATGGGAAAAGGACCTCGATCAGGCCCGGGCCAAGCAAGTGCTGGGCGGCAGCGCGGTAATGGATGTCACTGCCGGATGAAGCACGATGGAGCACGGAAAACCTCCGGTGCAGACGCGAGGTGTGAGCTCTCTTCGCGCTCAATTCGTTTGCGCAAGCAGCGGCGGCTCTTGCCGCGCCGCAATCGAGCTCAGACGCGGCTGCATTCTCACCAGGATGTCCTTCACGGGATGCTGGGTCCAGGAGCGCGTGACATAATCGCGGTGCGTGATGCCTTCACCGGTCGGCAGGAATGCCACGGTCCCTGGCTTCAGGGGGCCGCTGAGTTCGGTGGCAACGGCGATCCCTTTGTCGCGCAGGATGCGCGCGAGATCGTCGTCATGGTGCTTGGTATAGTGTGTGTAGGCGCTGACGAAGAAACCGGAGCGGTTCTTCACGATCCAGGACGAGAACTTGTCAATTTCGCCGTAAAGCGCGTCCAGCAGGACCACACCGACGATTCGGCCGCCAGCCCCGCCGACCTGCAGGCTCGAGGCGGCAGACACGAAGCCGCCGCTGTACGCCACTATCACCACCGGCATTTTCGCGAACGCGTCGGTTGACCGGGGATCCCCATAGACGCGGCCGAGCTTGTCGGCCGCTTCGGCCAGGAAGCGCTTCAGCCCGCCGCGCTCATAAAACTTCCCGGCGCTGGAATCGGCGGCATCATAGGCGAGCTGGGGGGCGACGAGCACGGCATTGGCACCGGATTCGGTAATCTGCGCGGGCAGCAGCTGGCGGTCGCGCACGTCGCGCTCGAGCGTTGCCCCGTGCCCATGGAAGAATACGACGATGACGCCGGGCTTGCGCACGTCGAAACCCGCGGGGACGTGGACGAGGACGCGGTTGTCGCTGTACCGGCCCGCGGTGGCCTTTCCGGTACGCGGATTGGTGCCGGAATAAGGGAAGGCCGAGTTCTCGAACCCGATCAGCTGGGTGTGCGCCTGCTTGATAGCGGGAACATATGGGATGTCCGGGGACAGCGACGCCACTTTGTAGGAGCCCGGCGGCAGGCTCGCGGTGCGGCGGCCGGTAGTGCCGCGCGCGGTCTTGGGACCGCCATAAGCGGCAGCATAGCGGTCGGCGAAGGAATCCGCGGCGTACCGGTCTGCAAATGAATCTACCCTCGGCGCCTGCGCCGCCTCGTCAGTGCCGCCGGCAGACGCAAGTAGGCTGTCGCCTTTGCCGGAAGCCGGGCTCGGCGTCTCGGGTCCTTGCCTGGCGAAGGCCCTGGTATCCGAAGTGCCGCAGCCCTGAAGAAGACAAGGCAACACGACGAGCGCAGCCGTCAGGCCCGCCCAGCGCCAGCTTGTCGCAGGCGTCCCCAGGGACTCACAGGTACCGCTGCTATTCGGGACTTCCGATCCCGCTGAGACCATCCCCACACAGCTCCAACCCGGACGCGCTGTGCATGCGGCAACCCCGCAAGCACCCTGACAGCGTCTTTCGTCGGAACTCCCCCATTCCCCAGGTCAATGAAAACATTGCATTATGTCGGCATTGTGAGACCAGTTCGCGCGGCTTCTCAGGGGGTGAAACTCCTTCCGTTTCCGGCCCCCGAGAGCCGGCCGTCCCATTCCGGTGCACCGGAAGGGGCGACCTGTGATGTTTTTATTACGGTAATAAATTTACCGTCCGTTAACGCTGCCTGACCTTCTTTGTGTACCAATGCATATGTTTAATGCGCCAATTCGGAGTTCAGGCGTGATAACAGGGGAGAGCGGGTATGGCCCTTATCGAGGTTGAAAGTCCGCCTCGATTGGCGGGGCTGCCGCCGATTCGCTTGACCGTTTCCATGCTGACCGCCACCGCCATTGTGGTGGCCGATATGGTCGGCGTCGGCGTGTTTACCAGCCTCGGTTTCCAGGTCCAGGGTATCCCGTCCGGGTTCTCGCTGCTGTTCCTGTGGGTAGTCGGCGGCGCCGTTGCGCTGTGCGGGGTATTCTCATATGGCGAGCTCGCCGCCATGTTTCCGCGTTCCAGCGGCGAGTACAATTTTTTGAGCCGCGCCTACCATCCGGCCCTGGGCTTCCTCGCGGGCTGGCTGTCGGCCACGGTCGGCTTCGCAGCCCCCGTGGCACTCGCTGCCATGGCCTTTGGGGAGTACGGGAAAGCCATCCTTCCCGGTGCCCCGCCGCTCGCGCTTGGTATCGGGGTGGTCTGGATCGTGACGCTGGTCGGCCTGCGCGGCATCCGCCAGAGCAGCGCCTTCCAGATGGTCGGGACCGGTCTGAAGGTGGTTCTGATCGCAGCTTTCCTCATCGCGGGTTTTGCGTATGGGGTGCCGCAGCCGATCTCGTTTGCACCCTCAGCCGCCGATCCGACCTACGTGATGAGTGGATCTTTCGCCATCAGCCTGGTCTTCGTGATGTATTCGTATTCCGGCTGGAACGCGGCGACCTATATCGTCGGCGAAATGCGCGACCCGCAGCGCAGCGTGCCGCGCTCGCTCCTGGTCGGGACGTGCATCGTCATCGTGCTTTACGTCGCGCTCAACGCGCTCTTTCTCTACACCACGCCGATCGATCAGCTTGCCGGCCAGATCGACGTGGCGGTTATCGCAGGCAAGCACATGTTCGGCGATCTCGGGGGCCGCATTGTCGGTGCGCTGATCTGCGCCGGGCTTGTCTCCTCGATCAGCGCCATGATGTGGATCGGCCCGCGGGTAACCACCACCATGGGCGAGGATATCCCCATGCTGCGCATTTTCGCGCGCCGCTCCGATAACGGGGTCCCGACCACTGCCATCCTGTTCCAGCTCGCGGTCGCAACCTTGATGCTGCTCACCCAAAGCTTTGAGGCGGTGCTCGAGTTCATCCAATTCAGCCTGCTCGCCTCCTCTTTTCTGACAGTTTTGGGTGTGATCAAGCTGCGCATCACCCGGCCCGATCTGCCGCGGCCTTATCGCGCCTGGGGCTATCCCGTAACGCCGCTCGTCTTCCTCGCAGTTACCGCGTTCATGATGTACTATCTCGTCACCCAGCGTCCTGTGCAGTCGTTCATTGGCGTGCTGATGATGGCCTCAGGTCTCGCGGTGTACTATTTGTCACGCGCCCGGAGTGCTCCGGGTCGCGCAACACCAACCTGAGCCCGTTCAGATGCTTCAGCGCAGGACGATCATCGCCGCCGCCGCCGGCGTGCTTTTCATGGCAGTCGCGG
>DASXIG010000161.1:0-1585 GCA_036498105.1 Xanthobacteraceae bacterium
CAGCGGTAATGCGCCGCCTGTTTCGACCCGAGGGCCATCCAGAAGGGAGGGCGGGTGGACATTTTATGGTGCATGGACTATTTATGGTACATGGACCATGACCGCTGACCAACCGCGGAAGATTCCGGTCGTCTTCTACCGGACGCGACACGGTGCCGAGGTGGTGCGCGATTGGCTACGAGCGCTCAATGAGAAAGACCGGAACGCCGTCGGGCAAGACCTTATGCGCGTACAGTACCGCTGGCCCGTTGGGATGCCGCTTTGCCGGGCGCTGGGCGACGGCCTGTGGGAAGCGCGTAGCGAACTGCCGAGCCACCGGATTGCGCGCGTTTTGTTCAGCGTCGAGCAGGGCCAAATCTTGGTTCTGCACGGCTTCATCAAGAAGTCTCAGAAAACGCCAGGTACCGACTTGGCTCTGGCGCGCAAACGCAAGAGAGAGTTTGAACTGTAAGGGCTGACATGAAAAAGAGACCCCGTCTAATCGACAAGCTGACGAAGCTGGATGACTTTCTGAACGAGGAATGCAAGCTCGAAGAGTTCGAGGCCGTCGCTGTTAAGGAAGTGCTCGCATGGCAAATTGCCGAGGCAATGAAGGCACAGAATCTTTCACGAAAGCGCCTCGCCGAACGCATGAAGACAAGTCGCAGCCAGATCAGTCGCCTTCTGGATCCGAAGGATGGAAACGTGACAATCGCCACGTTGCAGCGCGCAGCCAAGATTGTCGGCCGCAGGCTGCGCCTTGAACTGATCTGATTCCCCATCGCGCGGGAACGAATATGTATTATTTCACCCGCGCTTTCAGTCTCCTCTGGGCGCGCGGCAACTCGAGGAACCCGTGCAGCTCGGCAAGGAGCAGCGTGCCGATATGCAATTGCGAGCTGAAAGTCCCCGCCCTGATGAGCCGCACCATCTCGGCCGGGGAGACGAGCTTTACCGATATTCCAGGCTCCGGCTCGAATCCCGCAGTCCGGTTGCCCGCCTCCACAAAAAATGAATGGATCCGGTTGCCCAGCCGGCCGGTGCAGGGCCACGCCTCGCCCAAGGGGTAAATTGCTTGCGCCACGAGCCCCGTCTCTTCCATGAGCTCGCGGCGAGCGCAGTCGATTGGCTTCTCTCCGGGATCGACGAGGCCAGCCGGCAGCTCCCACGAGAAGGCTTCGAGCGCCGGCCGGAACTGCCGCACAATCGGAATCTTGCCGCCGCGGGTCAGCGCAACGATGGCGATGTAATCGGCCTGATCGACGGCGTGATAAATCTCGACCGGCGCGCCGCGGGAGAACTCGATCTCGCGCGCCATGATCTTCATCCACGGCGACACGGTGGTGAGACGCCGGGCGCGGATGCGCGGCCACCTCGGTGCCGCTGGCCGGCGGCTCAAGTGCGCGCGCCTTTGAATGCCACGCTCGCCGGCCGCTTTCGCAGCCAGGTGGTGGCGAAAGCATAGACGTACCAGCGCAGATAGGCCGGCAGCCATTTGACCACGCGGAAGCGGCTCTGGCCGTGCCGGCGCTCGAACCAGCGCACCGGCACCTCGGCAATCGGCCAGCCCAGCCGATGCGCCTTCGCCAGGAGCTCGATGCTGTAG
>DASXIG010000162.1:0-11493 GCA_036498105.1 Xanthobacteraceae bacterium
ACCGGCGGTTCGTCATCGGGCTCGGGCACGGCCGTTGCTGCGCGCCTAGTGCCTGCTGCGCTTGGATCCGATACCGGCGGGTCCATCCGGCTGCCCGCCCATTTCTGCGGCGTGACCGGCTTCAAGCCGACCTATGGACGCGTCAGCCGCGCCAACGCGCTGCCGCTGTCGTTCAGCCTCGATACCGTCGGTCCGCTGGCGGTGAGCGCGGAGGACGCCGGCCTGATCATGAGCATCATCGCCGGCCCTGATCTGCTCGACCCAACGACGCTCGGCGGCCCGGCCTGGAATGCCAAACGAACGCGCGACTCGCCCAAGGGCTTGAAGATCGGGGTCCCGACGCGGTTCTACGTCGACGATCTGGAAGCTGACATTGCGCGTGCGCTCGATGCGACCATCGCCATGCTGAGCAAGCTCGGCGCAAAGGTCTCCAAGGTGGAGCTGCCAGACCAGGCGGTGGTCAGCGCAGCAGCCCTGATCGTGCTGGCGGTCGAGGCCACCAGCGCGCACGCGCCGTGGCTGCGAACGCGCGCGGCAGATTACGGGCCGCAGGTGCGGAATCGCCTACAGAACGGGCTTGCCTACAGCGCGGTAGAGTACCTTGAGGCACTGCGTTGGCGCGGACCTGCGCTTGCCGCGCATGTTGAGGCCATCGGCGATGTCGATGTCGTCATTGCGCCGGTGTCGCGCGCGGTCGCGCCAACGATCACAGCGACCGATCTTGGCGGCGCGCCGGAGGCGGAGGCGGCCATCCAAGCGATCACACGTTTCATGCGACCGGCGAACTTTCTGGGCCTGCCGAGCCTGGTGGTGCCCGCCGGGCAATCGCAATCCGGGCTGCCAGTCGGGATGCAGCTGATCGGGCGTCCGTTCGGCGATGAAATGGTGATCGCGCTCGGCCGCGCGTTTCAAGCCGCAACCGATCATCACCGCCACATTCCGGCGCTTGCATGACCCCATCGTGCACATCCATGATGTGCACATGCGAGCACCATCGGACGTTGCCACCCGCACACGCTTGACCTATGAGGACAAAGCCATCAGCTCTGTTGCGACCATGCGCACCCTTCTGACCATCGCATACGCAATCGTTTTTTTCTGCGCCGGCGCCCAGGCGCAGGAAGCCCTCAGGCCTTGCCGTCAGCTCAAGGACGATGCCGAGCGACTGAAGTGCTATGACCGCCTCGATGCGTCGTCCAGCTCGAGCGCTACGGGTACGCAGGCAGAGAGCAAACAGGGGGGCGATGGAATCTGGGAGCTCCGCGACGAAAAATCCCCCCTCGATGACAGCCCCGTGGTCTCGGCGCAGCTCCCATCAACCGATGGCAAGGCCTACCTGCTGATGCGCTGCAAGGACCGCAAGACCGAAGTCGCGGTGAACAAATGGGGCTTCATCAAATGTGGAGCCGGCGTACGCGTCACCTACCGCATCGATCAAGGCCAAGCCGTAGACAGCCCATGGAATTCGCATTCCAGCTGCTATCTCGCCCTCGCCCCTTCGCCGATCCCGTTCATCCAGGCGCTCACGGACCAGGGCAAGGTTTATTTCCGGATGTGGGATCACCACGACGCTCCGCACGACGCGTCGTTCAACGTTGGCAAGATTTCCGAGATCCGTTCCCGCCTCGCCGAGGCCTGCAATTGGGATGGCGCGGCTAAAGGAGTTGGGGCCCCTGTGCCCAACGCGGCAACACCTGCGGTCTCACCCAGGGCAGCGCCGCCGAAATAACACTTTCAACACCGCGACGGCACGCGGCGATGCGGGATTTTGAAAGTGCCGTAGAATTTCATCGCAAAAGCTCAACCAAGGAGGAGGACCATGGTCAACCGCAGAACCTTCTTGTCGCTCGCGGCCGGCAGTATCGGCGCGCCTGGGTCGGCGTCCGCCCAGCAGGCGGCAAGCCGGAAGGTTGCGCTCTACGCAAACGTTGGGGCCGTCCTCACGCACTACGACATCGATGTCGCGCGCGCGGAGTTGATCAAAAAAGAAAGCGTCACGCTGCCGGCCGGAGTGCAATATGCTTGGCCACATGCATCAAGACGCTATCTCTATGTCGCATCCAGCAGCAGCGCTTCCGGCTATGGCAAGGCCGGGACCGAGCACCACGTCACCGCATTCGGCATCGACCCCGCGACTGGCGCTCTCGGGCCACACGGAGCCGCGATACGGCTGCCCACCCGTCCGATCCATATCAGCACGGATATTCCATCCGAGAACATCCTGGTGGCGTTCAACAATCCGAGCGGAGTGCGCGTCTACCGCGTCAATAAGGATTTCACGCCGGGCGAAGAGGTGATCCAGCCGGGTCCGATCGATGCCGGTATCTTTGCCCACCAGGTGCGCACGACACCCGACAATCGGCTGGCGATCCTGGTCACCCGCGGAAACGAAGGTAGCCCCACGAAGCCGGAGGATCCGGGCGCACTGAAAGTTTTCGACTACAAGGACGGCGTGCTGACGAACGTAGTGTCGGTTGCGCCCAACGGCGGCAAGGAGTTTGGCCCGCGGCACCTCGACTTCCACCCGGCCAAGCCTTGGATGTATGTTTCGATCGAGACACAGAACAAGATGTACATGTTTCGCATGGAGAACGGCAGGATCAATCCGCAGATCGCATATCGCGCCGATACCCTGGCGGAGCCGAGCAACATCAGGGCGCGTCAGGCGGCCGGCACGGTTCACGTCCATCCGAACGGCCGCTTTCTCTATGGCGCCAATCGTGCCGAGGCGACGGCCGAATTCAAAGGTCAGCAGGTGTTCAAAGGCGGTGAAAACAGCATTGTCGTGTACGCCATCGATCAATCTACCGGCGAGCACACACCCATCCAGCACACCGAGACCCAGAAGATACATCCGCGCACCTTTCACATCGACCCGAGCGGCCGGCTGCTGGTGGCGCAACACAATCTGCCGGTGAATGTGCGCGACGGCGATGCGGTAAAGGCAATGCCCGCGGGCCTGTCGGTCTTCCGTATCGGCGACGACGGCAAGCTGACTTTCGCGCGCAAATACGACATCGATGTCGGCGACAACACAATGTTCTGGATGGGCATGGTGCCGCTGTGAGCGCGCTCTGAGCCATGGCGCCGGGCGCCGGCCGCGCGCTATCCTGTCGACCATGTTCGTCACATTCTTCCATGAGCTCAAGGCGGCCGGCGTCCCGGTAACGCTGCGTGAATGGCTCACCCTGATGGAGGCGATGAATAAGGACCTCGCCGGCAGACGGGTCGACGATTTCTATTATCTGTCGCGGGCGGCTCTCATCAAGGACGAGCGCAATCTGGATAAATTCGACCGGGTCTTCGCTCACGTGTTCAAAGGCGCTCTAACGCTTGCCGATGCAGTCGCGGGCGAAATCCCGGCGGAGTGGCTCAAGAAGCTCACGGAGAAATATCTCACCGAGGAAGAGAAGCGGCAGATCGAGGCGATGGGGGGCCTCGACAAGCTCCTGGAAACGCTGCGCCGGCGTCTGCAGGAGCAGAAAGGCCGCCATCAGGGCGGCAGCAAATGGATCGGCACGGCGGGGACATCCCCTTTCGGCGCCTACGGCTACAATCCGGAAGGCATTCGCATCGGGCAGGACAAGAATCGCAACTTTCGGGCCGTCAAGGTCTGGGATCGGCGCGAGTTCAAGGATCTGGACGACCGGGTCGAACTGGGCACGCGCAACATAAAGATCGCGCTGCGCCGGCTGCGCAAGTTCGCGCGCACGGGAGCGCTCGACGAGCTCGACCTGGACGGCACCATCAAGCACAGCGCACATAAAGGCTATCTCGATATTCTCATGCGGCCGGAACGGCACAATGCGGTGAAGGTCTTATTGTTCTTCGATGTCGGCGGCTCCATGGACTGGCATATCAAGGCCACCGAGGAACTGTTCTCGGCGGCGCGCGCCGAGTTCAAGCACATGGAGCATTTGTATTTTCACAACTGCCTGTACGAGAAGGTCTGGAAAGAGAATCGCCGGCGGTGGGATCACACAACGCCCACCTGGGATGTCCTGCACACCTACGGGCATGACTACAAGGTGGTGCTCGTGGGCGACGCCTCGATGTCGCCCTATGAGATCATGACCCCCGGCGGCTCGGTCGAGCATTTCAACGCGGAGACCGGCGCGGTCTGGATGGAGCGGGTAACGCGCACTTATCCCGCCTGCGTATGGCTCAATCCGATAGCAGAAAAGGAGTGGGGCTATACGGCCTCGATTGGTCTCATGCGGCAGCTGATGCACGGCCGCATGTATCCGCTCACGCTCGACGGACTGGACCGAGCCATGCGCCAGCTGGTGCGCTAGCTTTTACAAATTGCTCGGGGTTCCGATCCAGCGCCCCATGCGCATCAAGTGCCGCGAGATTGCGACGTCCGTCACTCGTCCGATCAGGTGGTCGAGCGGGACCGGGCCGTGCGCCACGCGGTCGCGCGAATCGACGCTGTGAGCGCGGTTGTCGCCCAACACGAACACGTGCCCCGCGGGTACCTGGGTTTCCAGCATGTCGGGCACCATGCGGTCAGCGCCTTCTTCCACATAGGGTTCTTCCAGCGCCATCCCGTTGACTACCGCACGGCCGGCCCTGATCGCAATGCGATCTCCCTCCACTGCGATGATCCGTTTAATGGAGCGAAGCTCGGGCTGCATGGGATGCCTGTACACCACCACCTCCCCGCGCATCGGGGGGCGAGCGAGATAGTAAGTTGCATCCGCGAGAAAATATTCCCCCGTCTCCAATGTCGGCTCCATGCTGGGGCTGTTTGCGCTGAGCCACAAGAGCCGGCCGGAAGCGTGCGCGTGCCAACCGTACAGACACGGCCACGCCAGAAGGAGGTATGCAGCCGCAAAGGCCCCGACATAAATTGCCCACCCGTTCTGAGCCAGAATCGGTGACGGAGGGGTTCGCCGCGCGCGCCGGGCCGCGTCCACAACGATATAGAACCAAAGCCCGACCAGCAGCACGAAGCTGATCGCGAACATCCAGAATCGCGCCAGCACGCCCATCATGGCGAACATCAACAGGGTGTCGGCAATGAGAATGAGGCCAAACAGCATAATCCCGCGGCGCGGTTGGCCGATATAGAGGTGACCAAGGCCGGGAGTTAGAACCGTCAGCAGCGCCGCAACCCACGGTGACGGTCCGCGGTGTTCGTGTATACCGGAGGCTGCATACTCGGTCATAAATGCCATCAACTTCTCCGCATTGGCCGGGCGCCATTTGCGCAGGACTACGCGTATCGGAAGCTGGCACTACCGCACGACTCGTTAGTCGCACGACAGCCGGTAAGGTTCGAGCCCCCTGACAAGATTTATCCAATTTTTTCGACGCGGAAATGAGGCAGACGGAACGGGAGCCCGGGAGGGCCGGCCATCGGGATCAGCGCCGTATGGTCAAGTAAGCCCCGCCCAAGGACATGACGGCCGCCAGTGCAAGCACGCCCAGACTGGCAAGGACACTCGCTCCGACGTCCGCATGGGTCAACTCGGCAGAGTGCTGGCCTATATCGGAAAGGATGAAAACCACGGTCGCGCCGCCCAGCCACCGCAGCCCGCGAAAGCCCCGCCAGGGAAGCGGCATGCGGCTCAGCACTGCTGCCATCACGCCGCCAATGACGAAAGCCATGCCGGCAATCGCCCACCAAGGCCCAGCGCTGCGCAATTGCATGGTGCGCGCTGACAACAGGTTCTGCCACAGAGCGAGGAGATCGTACCCCGCCCGGCTCAGTTGGATCTGCAGCGCAAGGGCGGCAAGCACCCCGCACGTTACAGCGGTCGTGTAGACCAGCGAAGGAGCGAGCACGCGGTCCAACGATTCTCGCTTCATGCTGAGCATTTGCGGCGTGGCCGAAGTCCGACGCCCGGGCCGAGGCCCGGGCGCAATTCAGAAATTTGTCACTTTCAGAGTCTGATTCGCAGCATCAGATGCTGCGGCGTTCGGCCTGCCAAACGCCCGCGCAAATACCGTTTCCGCCGGTCCAGGATCCGCCTCCGCTGGTCGCAGCGAGACGGCCGGTCCCGACCGCGGTCTTGTCGCCTCTGCTGACGCTGACGACGACCACGCCGTTCTTTCCTACTCTGCCGCTGATATGGACTGCCGATTTGCCGGCATTGAGAACCTGACCGTTGCTGATCCGAATGGGATAGCGATAGGACGGGTCGCACAGGCCGGCCCGGGTGATGATCACAACGCTCCAGATGCCATCGTAACTCGGCACCGCCTCCGCTGGTCCAAGGGCGGGGATGGCCGCCGCCAACGCCAGAGCAGAGCCCACGAGCAAACTACGAGCTCCGGTCACGATCCGAGAATAAGTCATTGTAGCCCCTCCTGTATTCCTGCCGGGCGCCGACCCCTATCGGGCTAAGCGGCAGGGCGTGCATTGCATGTCGCACCACCCACTTTGTCGCACTATGGCAGGAATTGGTTCAAAGACGGTTGATGCACGCCAGCACCACGCGGGCAGCGCTGCGCGCCCGTTGAGTTGGCGCGCGGCTGGTTGACGCTCCGTAATGCGCTCGCAGCTTGTTATTTCGGCTGCACGCTTTGATCGCCGCCTGGGGTGCCGGGTGGCGGGATGACCTTGAGCCGGCCGCCTCCGGGCGGGGTGACCTGCATTTGCGGATCCACGCTGCCTGGCGGACAAATGACGCCTTTGGACTGGGCGAGCTTGTCACTCAACTGATCGGAGCTTCTTCCTTCTCCGACGGTCGGCGACTCACCTTTGACGTCGGGCGGACATGTCACGTGCTGCTCGGGCGCCGACTGCGCCGGACCTGTCGATTGCGCGGCAGCAGAGCCGGTGAACACTGCGAACAGGGCAATGAACAAGAGGGATCGCATCCTCGATGCCTCGGTCACATCAAACGGGTATTGGATCAAACGCCGCTGGCCCGCAAACGTTCCGAACCCGCCGCCGGAGGCCGATGCACTCCTCGAGTAACAGCCCGAAATTATTGCGCGCTGGGCGCGCGCAATGATGCATCGTGCAGCGTGTCTTTGAATGCGGTGCCGTTCTTGCCCGCAGCCACTCCAAAATCGTAAAGCGCCTGCATGTATTCGCCGTCGAACGGACCGCGCGAGGAATGATTGAACTCGGGGTTCACGTGCGCGATCCGCAGCGCAATACCGTGACGCAGCGCGCCGACCTTGGTCAGCGCCACCTGCGCCTGCAAGGCCGCTGTTAGCGCGACACCTATGGAGCGTCCCAGCACTCCGGGAACATCGCGGTCCGGCATCTTGAATTCGGGATCGAGCTTGGAGTTGACGATGACGTAAACATCGCTGACGGGAGGTTTGGCGCTCGCGCTCGGGGACAGCATCGACTCGGGCAGCACGAAGAACGGCGCGGTCAGGGTCCCGTCGCTATGCAGCTCCTGGAAGCGCTTCCCGTTCGCTTCGACCTCGATAGCGGCGGGCGAGAAGAATCCCGGAATGCTCGAGGAGGCAAGCAGGACGTCGCGGAAGAGCTTCAGAGAATTGTCGTCCCCACGCGCCGCGATCGCACCCATGTTCCAAATCACGCGGCGCCCGGAGTCGAGATTGGTGGTGGCGATGAGCAGCCGGCGCCCGCGCGCATGCTCGGCGGCAATCTCGGCAAGGAGCTTTGCAGTGATGCGCTGCTCCACCTGTCGCCGCAGCGGCCAATGGTCGAACAGGCTGTCGGCGGTCGCGCGGTCCTCGAAAATGTCGGCAGCCGAGACAGTGGTAAAACTCTTGCGGATCTCCTCGTCGTAGCGCGGTCCAAGAAAGGCAAAGGGCGCAATGAGCGCACCGATGCTCGAGCCCGTCACCACGGCAAATTCAGGTCGCGTACCGGACTGCGTCCAGCCTGCGAGCACACCGCCGCCATAGGCGCCGTCCGCGCCGCCGCCTGAAATGGCCAGCCATGGTCCGCTGAGCTGGGGCAACAGGCGCGCGAAACCCGCGTCGGAATCCCCCCATGTCCTCGCGTCCGCTATCCCCGGGACCGCCGCGTTTAACTCATCCTCCGCGGAAAAAGCGGTGCGTTCCTGCGCCTCGGGTTTGGTGTCCTTCGGTCTGGCGGCGGCCTTCTTGGCGGCCTTCCTCTTGACCTGCACTACCGGCCGCTTTTGCAGCGTGTTGTACTGCTGGGCCTGCGCGGCGCCCCACTGAATCGGCACAAGAGCCACCGTGCCCGCGATCGCAAACCCCGTCAGGACAACAATGAAGTAGCGCAGGGTGAACACTTTCACCTCCTCGAATGAGCATCGCACTGCAATTCAAATCCAGCGTTTGTGGGGCAGCCCGCCGGTCCTGAAGCTCGCCGCATGTTGTGATCGCCGCCACTTTTCGCCATCATGCGGCAGTGTGGGGTGTCATCAGATCGCGCACGGTTAGCAGAGAGCGCCAAAGGATAGAAGGTTTAAGTCTGAGAGCAGTCGACGCCAGGAATCGCATGAGATCGCCCCTCGCTCTGCATCTGCTGCTCGCACTGTGGCCGATAACCGGTTCGGCGGAGCAACCGGCGGATTTTCCATCTCGACCGATAACGCTCGTGGTGCCGCTTCCTGCCGGCGGCACCGCCGACCTGCTGTGCCGCCTCGCGGCGGAAAGAGCAGGTGGCATCCTGGGCCAGCAGATCGTGGTGGAGAATCGCGCGGGAGGAGCCGGCGGACGTGTCGGCACGGAGTCTGTCCTGCGCTCCCCGCCCGACGGTTATACCCTGTTATGTGCTCCGCAGCTGACCTACAGCATCACGCATCTGGTCTTTGCGAAAGCCGCTTTCGATACGCGCGGCATGGAACCGGTCAGCGTGCTCGCGACCTATCCGCTGATCGTGCTCGCGCGCCAGAGACTGCCGGCCGATAACATGCCTGAGCTCATTGCCTACGCTCGGACCGATCCCGGAAAAATCAGTTACGGGCATCAGGGCAAGGGCAATACCGGTCATCTCCTTGGCGAGCTCCTGATGCTGAAAGGCAATTTCCACATGACCGAAATCCCCTATCGTGGGAGCGCGCCGGCCATCAATGATCTGCTGGCGGGCAACATCGACATCGTTCCGGATTATCTGCTTGCCAACCAACCGAACATCGATGCCGGCAAGCTCAAGATACTGGCCACAGGCGGTCGTGAACGACTCAGGTATTATCCGGCAGTCGCGACTCTGGCCGAGACCCTGGCCGGCGTGTATGCCGATACATGGATGGGCGTGGCGGCACCTGCCGGAACCCCCAAGGGGGTGGCGACGAAAGTGTCGAACGCGATTGGACGCGCTTTCGCAATGCCGGACCTGCGCCAACGCATTCTCGCGCTGGAAGCGGAGCCTGTCGGCAGCACGCCGGAGAATATGCGCGAGATCATCAGATCGAGCACGCAGTTGTGGGGACCGGTTGTGGAAGCGGCAAAGATCGTAGTGGATTGATCGCATGCCGTGTAGGAAAAGTTTCCGAATAGCCGCGGCGCAAAGTTTCAACGCGACATGTGTCCTCGCGCTCGCCACCGCAGTGATGTTTTTTGCGGTCAAGTCAGCGAAGGCACAGGACTACCCTTCGCATCCCGTAAAAATCATCGTGCCATTTCCGGCGGGCGGGACGGCGGATGTGATGCCGCGTCTGTTCGCGGACTGGCTGGCAAAAAAGTGGGGGCAGCCGGTCGTGATCGAGAACCGAAGCGGGGCCGGCGGAAATATCGGCGCCGAGGCGGTCGCCAAGTCCGACCCCGACGGTTACACCCTGCTCGCCGCCCCGCCGCCTCCCCTGGTCATCAATCAGAACCTCTACCCGAAGCTCGGCTTCGATCCGATGGAGTTCTCCCCCATCGCCATCATGGGCCGGGTACCGAATGCGCTGGTTGTGTATCCGAAGCTCCCGGCCAACAGCGTAGCGGAGGTGATTGCCGCGGCGAAGAGCAAGCCGGGAAAGCTTACGTCGGCGACCCAGGGCAACGGCACCACCTCGCATCTCACTTCCGAGATGTTTCAGATGATGGCGAACGTGCGCTTTCAACAGGTTCCCTATCGCGGCTCCGCGCCGGCGCTTGCTGACCTCGTGGCCGGCAACGTCGATCTGATGTTCGACAATCTCGGCGCCTCGCTTGCGCTGGTCAAAGGCGGGCAGCTCAAGCTCCTGGCAGTGGCCGCACGGATGCCCATCGCTTCGCTGCCCGGCCTGCCTACGATCGCGGAGACCCTGCCCGGCTTTGAATCGGTGACATGGTTCGCCATCGTTGCACCTCCCAAGACGCCCCATGCCATCCTCGCCCGGATCAACGCCGATATGAACGAAGCGCTGCGTCAGCCCGACATCATCCAGGGCTTGTCGCAATTGTCCGCCGAGCCCGTGGGCGGCTCGCTGGAAGGGACCGCTGCTTACATGCGCAGCGAGGCCGAGCGGTGGTATCAGGTCATCAAAGCCGCCAACGTGAGGCTCGACTGATGGTACGGAAGTGGCCGGCCGAGGGGCTCACGCGGGTACCCTACTGGGTCTACTCCGATCCGGATATCTACGACGACGAGCAGAGCCGGGTCTTTTCCGGCGCGACCTGGAGCTATCTTTGTCTCGAGGCCGAGCTGCCGGGCCCGAACACCTATCGCCGCTCCAATATCGGCACGATGCCGGTCGTGGTGACCCGCGATGTCGACGGCAAGCTGCATGGTTTCGAGAACCGCTGCGCCCATCGCGGCTCGCTCCTGGTGCTCAACGAAAGCGGGGAAGCACGCGACATCACCTGCGTCTATCACAACTGGAGCTATGACCTGTGCGGCAATCTCACGGGTGTTGCATTCCGCCGGGGCTTGGGCGGCAAAGGGGGCATGCCGCCGGAATGCCGTCCCGAGACATACGGACCGCGCAAGCTTCGCCTCGCCATTCTCGGCGGCCTCGTATTCGGAACGCTGGGTGCGCAAACGCCGCCGATCGAGGATTACCTGGGCCCCGACATCCTGGCGCGCATCCGCCGTGTCACGCGCGCGCCGCTCAAGCTGCTCGGCAGCTATTCCCAGACGCTGCCGAGCAACTGGAAGCTCTACATGGAGAACGTAAAGGACAGCTATCACGCGAGCCTGCTCCACACCTTCTTCACGACGTTTCGGCTCAACCGGCTCTCGCAGAAGGGAGCAATTGTGGTGAGCGAATCCGGCGGGCATCACGCGAGCTATTCGCTCGCCGCCGACAGCGGCGGAAAGGAGTACGAGCAGGCCGGAATGCGTTCGGCGCGCGAGGGCTTCGGGCTGGAAGAGCCAAAACTACTAGATTGGGCGGACGAGATCGGCGATGGCATCGGATTGCAAATCCTTTCCGTGTTTCCAACGTTCGTGCTGCAGCAGACCCGCAACAGCCTCGCCGTCCGGCGCCTGGTGCCGCAAGGTCTCAATCGCACCGAGCTGGCATGGACGTGCTTTGGATTCGCGAGCGACGATGAGGAAATGACCGAGCGTCGTTTGCGGCAGGCCAATCTGATCGGTCCCGCCGGCTACATCTCCATGGAGGACGGCGCTGCGCCGGGGTTCGTGCAGCGCGGCGTGGCGAGCGCGCCCGATCTTCT
>DASXIG010000163.1:0-7586 GCA_036498105.1 Xanthobacteraceae bacterium
TTGACGACACGGCCCCATTTTTCCGTTTCGGCTGCCACATAGGCCCCGAACTCCGCCGGGGTGAAGACGATCGGCGTAGTGGCGACATCGGCAAGCCGCGCACGCACCGTCGGGTCGGCGAGACCTGCATTGATCTCACGATTGAGTCTTTCGACTATCTCATCGGGCGTGCCCTTGGGCGCCCCCACGCCGCACCAGGAATTCGCCTCGTAGCCCGCAACGGTCTCGCCGATGGTCGGCACATCCGCCAGCCCGGAAAACCGGTGCTTGCCGGCGACGCCCAATGCGCGCAGTCCGCCGGAGCGGATGTGCGGCAGCGCGGTCGTCATGACGTCGATGCCGACCTGTACCTGGCCCGCGAGCAGATCGGCAATCATGGGCGCGCCGCCGCGATAAGGAACGTGGACCATGTTGACGCCGGCCATCATCTTGAACAGCTCGCCCGCTACATGAGATGTGCTGCCGGTCCCGAACGAGCCGAGGGTGACTTTGCCGGGATTGGCTTTCGCGTAGCCGACCAATTCCGCGATTGTCCTCGCCGGCACCGCCGGGTTCGCAACCATCACCAGCGGGAAGTCGATCAACCCGGAGACCGGTGCGATGTCGCGCAGCACAGTGAACGGAAGCTTGTCGAACAGCGACACGTTGACAGCAGCCGAAGCCGCAACGAAGAGCAGCGTGTAACCGTCGGGCGGCGAAGTGGCGACCGCCTGGACCGAAATGTTGGTGCTGGCGCCTGGCTTGTTTTCGACGATTACAGGCTGGCCAAGCCGTTCCGAAACCCAGGGCGCCATGATGCGGGTGACAATGTCGGCCCCGCCCCCCGGCGGAAAGCCGACGATCCAGCGCAAGGGCTTGGTCGGGTATGCTTGCGCCCTTGCGGGCAGAGTATGCAATGTGGAAGCGCCGACAGTGCCACCTGCGATTTGCAAAAAGAGTCGGCGATTGGTTTTCATGATGGCTGCCTCTCTCCCCTAGGGTGCGAAACCGTAGGAGCCGGTAATCACGGTGTCCTCTGGCCCAGGAGCTAAGCTTAAGCCTCGCCGATTTCGCGAAGAATTTCGGTCGTATGCTCGCCGAGCTGCGGCGACGGACGCTCGGAAGCCATGGGCCTGTTGCCGAGCATGATGGGCGTACGCACCCCGGGAATTTTTCCCGACTTCGCAGCCGGGCTCGGGAGTTCGATGCGCATCCCGCGCGAAACCACCTGCGGATCGGCAAACACCTGATCAAGCGCGTTGATCGGCCCGGCAGGCACCTGCACAGATTCCAGCTGCGCCAGCAGGTCGGCGCGTTTCCAACGCCTCGTGAGGGCGGAAAGATGGTTCACCAGTTTTTCCCGGTTGTGAAGACGATCGGAGTTGGCGAGATACTCCGGCTGTTGAGCCAGCTTCGGTTCACCGAGAACCGTGCAGAGCTTGCTGAACTGATTATCGTTCCCCGTGGCAATAATGATGTGGCCGTCGGCCACCGGAAACACCTGGTACGGAACGATATTGGGATGGGCATTGCCGATGCGTTTGGGCACTTTGCCGGACACGAGATAGTTCAGCGCCTGGTTGGCGAGGACGCCGACCTGGCTGTCGAGGAGAGCGGTATCGACCAGGCATCCCAGTCCAGTCCGGCCGCGCTCGATCAAAGCCGCGAGAATCCCGACGACGGAGTAGATCCCGGTGAAGATGTCGGCGACCGGCACGCCCGTGCGCTGCGGCTCGCCCTCCGGCGTTCCGGTCAGGTCCATGATCCCCCCCATCCCCTGGGCCATGAGATCGTAGCCGGCACGCGCGGCATAGGGGCCGACCTGGCCGAAGCCGGTAACCGAGCAATAGATCAGCCGCGGATTGTCCTTCCGTAGGCTCGCATGATCCAAGCCGAACCTGGCCAGCCCGCCCACCTTGAAATTCTCGATCAGCACATCCGATCGCGCCGCGAGCTTCTTTACGATCCGCCGCCCGGCCTCGCTCTCGAAATCGAGCTCGATCGAGCGTTTGCCGCGATTCGTGGCATGGAAATACGCCGCCCCGAGGTGGCCACCATCGGCTGCATCGACAAACGGGGGACCCCACCCTCGGGTATCATCGCCGGGCCCTTTGCGCTCCACCTTGATGACGTCGGCGCCCAGATCGGCCAGGATCTGGCCCGCCCAGGGGCCTGCGAGAATGCGGGCGAGCTCGAGTACACGTAATCCGGCCAAAGGCCCCGGCATTATTTTTCCTTTCTGGTTAAAAGCTGAGCGTTCTGTGGCCCTTCGGCCCGTATTTGTCCACATGCCCGGTAGGGCGCGGGCAGGTCCCACCTTTGTGAACCTGTCATAGGACCCCTATTTAATGGTCCACGAGCAGAGATACGGGCGACAGTGAGCAATACCTTCTTCGGCGATATGCTGCAGTCGATCGCGGAGCGTGGCCGGTCGCTGCTCGACCGCAGCCATCGCCGCGGCGTATCCGAGCAGCACTCGGCCAACCTCATCCAGCTCTGCGAGGAGCTGCTATCCCGGCGCGGAGAGGCGTCGGGGGTTGCGCTCGCGCGGGAGATCCTCGCGCGCTACAGCGAATTGAAGACCGGTCCCCGGATTGCGTTCTTCGAAGCGCTGGCGCACCGGTTCGGCCCGGACGCCAAGCAGCTCGGCGCTGCCGCGACGGCCTGGTTGAACTCGCCCACGGAAGGCGCTGCCGCCAAGCTGCATCGTGCTTCCGAGCCGCGGCGGCTCGAGCTCATCCGACGCCTCAACCTCGCGCCGAACGGGACGGCCGCGCTGGTCCACATGCGCGAGCAGCTCCTCGACGCACTGGATCACCGCAGTGATCTCGAGCTCATCGACAAGGACTTTCTTCACCTGTTCTCGTCCTGGTTCAACCGCGGCTTCCTCGTGCTGCGGAGGATCGACTGGTCGACGCCGGCGCGGATTCTGGAGAAGATCATCCGGTATGAAGCGGTCCACGAAATCCGCGACTGGAATGAGTTGCGCACGCGCATCGATTCCCCCGGCCGGCGCTGTTACGCCTTCTTTCATCCCGCACTGATCGATGAGCCGCTGATCTTTGTGGAGGTTGCGCTTACCCGCGGCATTCCGGATGCAATCGAACCCATACTGTCGACCAACGGTCAGCCGCCGGATATCGACCGCGCGAACTCGGCTGTTTTTTACTCCATATCGAACTGCCAACGCGGACTGAGCGGGGTGTCGTTCGGTCATTTCCTGATCAAGCAGGTGGTGGAGGAAGTGCAGCGGGAAATGCCGCGTCTTTCCACCTTCGTCACGCTCTCCCCTGCTCCTGGCTTCGCCGAGTGGCTCGATCGTGAGCGCGCGACCGAGTCGTCGGTTGCGCTGAGCGAGGAGGATCGCGAGGTCCTTGCCGCGCTCGATCGCCCCGAGTGGTGGCGGGACGATGAAACGGCCCAGGCCGTTTCCGAACCGATGCTGCGGGCCGCCGCCTGGTATTATCTGCGCGCACGCACGCCCCGCGGAGTCCCGCGGGATCCAGTGGCGCGCTTTCACCTCGGCAACGGAGCACGACTCGAGCGGCTCGACCTCCTCGCCGATGTCTCGCCGCGGGGGCTCCAGCAATCGCACGGGCTCATGGTGAATTATCTCTACGACCTCGATGAGATCGAGAAGAATCACGAGGCTTATGCGCAGCACCACACTGTGGTCACTTCGAATGCGATATCCCGCCTCGTTCGCGCGCCCGTGCGTGAAGTCGCGCTGGTGGAGGACTGAAGCGGGTGCGCGGGCCAGGTTTTGCCTCGCCCCTATTAACGCGCGGTGCCTACGATAATCCGTAGGCCGGGACGATCGCGCCGCGGGTCACGCGGTTTGCAGGCGAGGCAAGAAATAGGATTGTGGCCGCGACATCCTCCACCTTGGCCCAGCCTGCGGGGTCTGCATGCGGCATAGCTTTGCGGTTGGCCGGCGTGTCCACGGTCGACGGCGCAACCGCATTGACCAGGATGCCAAGTTTTGCGACCTCCTCGGCAAGCGCAACGGTGAGCGCTGCGACCGCGGTTTTGCTGGCGGTGTAGGCCGCTGCCCCTGCGCCGGTTCGCCACTCGAGGGCCGGCCGGCTCGCGACGTTGACGATCCGCCCCCCTGCTCCGGTCCGTGTCATGCTCCTCACCGCGGCCGCGCAGCACAGAAATGCGGTGATGAAATTCGTCTCGAGCTGCTTCATAAGGTCCGATTTGCTGGTCTCGGCCACCGCCGACATTGCGAAGCCTCCCGCGATATGGATCGATGCCCACAGCTCTGGAACCCGAGCGTAAAGCTTCGCCACGGCGTGTTCGTCGGAAAGCTTGACCGTCTCGAACAGTTGCACGCGCTCGTGCATACGCATGGGAAAGCGCTCGAGTTCGGCCGTGTCGATATAGGGCACGTAACAGACCGCACCCGCCTCGATGAGTGCACGCACTACCGCGCAGCCGAGCGCGCCGGTTCCGCCGGTGACGACGATATGACGATCGCGATATTCCATCGGCTCCTCCGTGCAGTCTGGGCCTATCATCGCAGTTTGAACAGCCGCAACAAGATGGCGGCAGCGGCAGGGCGAATGCTTCTGAGAGCGGCGCAATGGCGCTAGCGGACTTCGACCTCGCCGTGATCGGCGGCGGCATCAACGGCACTGCGATCGCACGCGATGCGGCCGGGCGCGGGCTGAGTGTTCTTTTGGTCGAGCAGAACGATCTTGCCTCCGGCACGTCATCGGCTTCAACCAAGCTCATCCATGGGGGACTGCGCTATCTCGAGCACGGATGGTTTCGCCTCGTGCGCGAAGCATTGGCAGAGCGCGAGGTCATGCTCCGCATGGCCCCTCATGTCATTCGCCCCATGCGCATCGTATTGCCGGTCGAGGCCGGGATGCGCCCGCCGTGGATGCTGCGGCTGGGACTGCTCGTCTATGATCATCTCGGCGGAAGACGCATTCTGCCTGCGGCGCGCAATGTCGATCTGGAGCTCCAGCATGGCGCGCTGGGCGTGCCGCTCAAGCGGCCCACCGCCCACGGTTTCGAATTTTCCGATTGTTGCGTGGATGATGCGCGGCTTGTCGTTCTCAACGCAGTCGATGCGGCCGAGCGCGGCGCGGCCATTCGCACGCGCACTCGCTGCGTGGCGGCAGAGCGTGGGAGTGGGTGGCGTCTCGTGCTCGAAGTGCGGGGACGGCGCGATATTGCGACGGCACGCGCGCTCGTGAATGCGACGGGACCATGGCTCGAGCTCTTTGCAAGCAAGGCGTTGGGTCGCTCGCTCCCAGTGCCGGTGCGGCTCGACAAGGGAAGTCACATCGTCGTACGTCGGCTGTTCGAGCATGACCGCGGTTATATTTTTCAGACCCGTGATGCCCGCGTAGTGTTCGCGCTGCCCTACGAGCAGGAGTTCACGCTGATTGGAACCACGGATCGCGGATTTAACGGCGATCCCGCCAGCGTTCGTCCGAGCCCTGACGAAGTCACCTATCTCTGCGACATCGCAAATCAGCGTTTCCGGACTGCGCTCGGAGCATCCGACGTGGTGTGGTCGTTCGCGGGGGTCCGCTCGCTCCATGACGACGGCTCCAAAAAATCTCAGGATATCAGTCGGGATTATGTGCTGGCGCTTGATGAGCGCAAGAGCGCGGCGCCCCTGCTCACCGTGTACGGCGGAAAGATTACGACCTCTCGGCGACTCGCCGAAGGGGCGCTCGACCAGCTTTCCCATCTGCTCGCGTGCGGCCCAGCATGGACCAGACACTCGCATCTACCAGGGGGCGAGTTCCCGCACGATGGATTCGATGCTCTCGTGGCGCAGACGCGCGCCTCCAGGCCGTTCCTCGCTGAGGACCAGGCACGGCGCCTGGTAAGGGCGTACGGCACGCGGGTGGAGCGCGTGCTCGGTGCTGCTCGGTCTGCGGAAGAGCTCGGGGCCTGCTTTGGTGCCGGCCTTACCGCGGGGGAGGTGCGCTATTTGATGGAACGCGAATGGGCGCAAACCGACGACGACGTGCTGTGGCGGCGCAGCAAGCTCGGCTTGCATGTCAGCCCGGAACAGCGCGAGCAGTTGGCGCGTTTCATGATCGGAACAATTGGCAAGAGGGGGTAAATCGGTAAGATTTTAGCGATCCGCTACACCGCCTCCTAAGTCGAGCATGTTTTTCTGATCTTGTTAAACTCGGTGGCAAGGAGTTGTTGGTGGCGTTTTCACAGTCGTGTGGCGGCATCCAAAAAGAGAGCGGGCCAATCGCATCCGCCAAGGTCCTGATCGTCGATGGCGAGTATCCCACGCGCAAGACTCTGCGCGGTCTTCTGCTCGCGCTTGGTTGCAGCAGGATTCACGAAGCAAGCGATGGCGAGAAGGGTTTAGAGGCGATCCGCGCGCTACTTCCAGATCTCGTGCTGCTCGATTGGGATCTGCCTGGCATGGGGGGTGCAGCATTTGTGCGCAGACTCTGCTCCCGTGGCTCTCCTCATGCAGGCGTGCCAATCGTTACCCTGGTCCGACGTGAGGAGCGAGGCCGGGTGCTCGAGGCGGTGCGCCTCGGCGTCCACGAATTTTTACTCAAGCCGGTTTCGAGTAGCGCGCTTAAGAGCCGCCTGATGTCCGCACTAGGAAAGACATCGGCAACCGCCAAGCGGGAGGAGAGGCCGCACTCCAATCTTCGCAAGCTGGCAAGCTGAGCCTCGCTGCCGCGCATTCGACCGGCAGTGTCCGAAGTGCTATCGAGCCGGCGCGCGCGATGCGCAAGGGGGTCCGGAGCCTTACGCAACGCCCGGCCACGCAACCGCGCCCGCCAGAGGCCGAGCTTTGCCGGATTTCATTCTTGCCATCGATCAAGGGACGACCTCCACGCGTTCCATAGTATTCAACGACGAGCTGGCGCCGGTTGCCACGGCGCAAGAGGAATTCCCGCAGCTCTATCCGGCTCCCGGTCAGGTCGAGCATGATCCTGAAACCATATGGGGGACGACGCTGAGCACCATGCGTACGGCCCTGCAGCAGGCCGGAACGAGCGCAAAAGAAATTGCGGGAATCGGAATCACCAATCAACGTGAAACCACGCTCATCTGGGATCGGAAGACCGGGCGCCCTATTCACAATGCGATTGTGTGGCAGGACCGTCGCACGGCCGCCAGATGCGCGGAGCTTCACCGGGAGGGGCATGAGCCCGCGATTTCCGCGCGCACCGGCCTCCTGCTCGACCCGTACTTTTCAGGCACTAAAATTGCGTGGATTCTGGATCACGTCGAAGGGGCGCGGGATGCCGCGAGCGCCGGCCGGCTGGCCTTCGGCACCATCGACAGCTTTCTCCTGTGGCGGCTGACCGGCGGAAAGATTCACGCTACCGATGCCACCAATGCCGCCCGAACCCTGCTGCTGAACATAGGACGTGGCGAGTGGGACCCGGACCTTTGCGAGCTGCTCAGGGTCCCCATCCAAATCCTGCCGGAAGTCCACGATTGTGCCGGCGATTTCGGCATCACTGACGTGCTCGACGCTCCCATGCGCATTCGAAGCATGGCCGGCGACCAGCAGGCGGCGACCGTCGGACAAGGCTGCTTCACACCGGGCATGATGAAATCGACCTACGGCACCGGCTGCTTTATGCTGCTCAACA
>DASXIG010000164.1:0-2499 GCA_036498105.1 Xanthobacteraceae bacterium
ACGTGCCAGAGCAGCGTCAGAATCCCGAGCGCCGCTTGCACCAGGAGCACGCCTAGGAGCGCAATCGCGCCGGCGCGGCCACGCTCGTGATGCGTGCAGTCAAGCGCGTGGATCGCTGCAACCCCGACCAGCAGATAGGCCCCCATGCGATGGGCGAACTGCACGGCGAGGTGATTGTCCAAAAAGTTCATCCACACCGGGTGGAGCATGAACAGATGCGTGCGCGAAGGAATGAATGCGCCATCGATCAGCGGCCAGGTATCGTAGACGAGTCCGGCTTTGAGCCCGGCCACCAATCCGCCCAGCGCGATTTGCACCACCAGCAGCCCCAGAATGGCGACCGCGGTCAGCGTCAGCCGGGGCCTACCGCCCCTCGTAAGGGCAGGACCATCGCATATGGGCCCAGGGTTGAGCACGCGGCCCCTGGGTCCCGGCTCTCGCTCCGTTCGGGCAAAGACGCCCTCACTGCACTCGGCCGGGACAGGAGGTGTTTCGTGTCCCGGACGAGCGAGCCCGGCTCGCCGGGCGAGCGAAGAGCCGGGACCCAGGAGCCACACGCTCAAACCTATCGGGGAGAGTCTACGCCCGGAGATGGACCATATGCGATAACCCTGTCGGCAAGGGGGAGGTATCAGAAGAGATCGCGCCGTCCAGAGGACAGCGATGAGAATGACGCAGGCGGTGGTGAGGTGAATGGCGAGGCGCTCCTGCGCAACGTCGACGCGCCCCACCAGCCCGGACGCCACCATCCACCAGCCGAGCGCGCCCTGCAACGCGCCAAGGGCAAAGATGAACCAGAGGCGCGCTCTGAGTCCCGGTTCGACCCAGCCGCGCAACTGAAAGAACAAGAGCGGCAGCAGAAATGCCGCGCCGATCATGCGCCCGAGCAGCCGGTGGACCCATTCCCACCAGTAGATCCGCTTGAACTCGTCGAGCGTCATGCCCTTGTTGACGAGTTCATATTCCGAGGACGTCTTGTACTTGTCCAGCTCGGCCCGCCAGGCTTCCTCGCTCAGCGGCGGCACAACGCCGGTGACTGGACGCCATTCGACAATGGAGAGTCCTGAGTCGGTGAGGCGGGTGATACCCCCAACCATCACCATGAGAACAAGCAGCGCGGCAACACAGTAGAGCCAGAGCCGGATCGCGCGCCTATGCGCGCTCAGCATGGCCGGATCCGTCTTCGCCTGCGCGGCTTGTGCTTCAGTCGCCCTGAAAGACCGGTTTTTGTTTTCTGACAAACGCCTCATACGCCCGTTCATAGTCCTTGGTCTGCATGCAGATGGCCTGCGCCTGGGCTTCAGCTTCGATCGCCTCGTCGATGCCCATGCTCCATTCTTGATGGATGCATCGCTTGGTCATGGCATGCGCGAACGTGGGGCCCTCTGCAAGCGACTTGGCCAATGCCTGGGCCTCGCCGAGAAGTGCCTCCGGCTCGCACAGCCGGTTGTAGAAGCCCCACCGCTCGGCCTCGCTGGCGTCCATGGCGCGTCCGGTATAGAGGAGCTCGGCAGCGCGCCCTGCCCCGATGATCCGCGGCAGCATGTTGCAGGCACCCATATCGGCTCCCGCAAGACCCACCCGCACGAACAGAAATGCCACTTTGCTGCGGGCGGTTCCCAGACGCAGGTCCGAAGCCATGGCGAGGATCGCGCCGGCGCCGGCGCAGACGCCATCGACCGCGGCCACGATCGGCTGCGGGCAGCCGCGCATGGCTTTGACCAGATCTCCGGTCATGCGCGTGAATGCGAGCAGGCCCGCGGTGTCGCCGGCGCGCTGCATCTCAACGAGCGGGCCGATGATCTCGTGCACATCGCCGCCGGAGCAGAAATTGCCCCCGGCGCCGGTAATCGCCACGCTCTTGACCGCGTCCGCGTAGATGAGATCGCGGAAGGTGTCCCGCAGCTCGCCATAGGACTCGAGCGTCAGCGGGTTCTTGCGTTCCGGCCGGTTGAGCGTGACGGTGGCGACCTTCCCATCGAGCTTCCATCCGAAGTGGCGCGGTTTGAAGCTCGTAAAATCGATGCGCGCGGGCAAAAATCGCCTGGCCGTATCGAGTGAAGAAGCGCGGCTCTCATCGGCAGGCGAATCGACGGCTTCAATCAATCTGGTCATGATGGTCCCCCTTCACCCGGAAGACTGATTCTTGCGGTGGTCCCTGACCCGCACCGCCTTTCCCTGCGACCGGGGCACTTCGCCGGGTGACCGGACCACAACCTTGCAGGTGAGGCCGATCGTCCCTCTGAGATGGCGCGCTACATCGTCCGCCTTGCGGGCGCGCTCGCTGTCGTCGAGGCTTGCGTCGGATGCCGGCTCAACCTCGACCGTCATAGCGTCGAGCGCCCCCTCGCGCGTCAACACAATCTGATAATGCGGCGCCAGGCCGGGGAAACCAACCAGCAGCGCCTCCACCTGGGACGGAAAGACATTGACCCCGCGAATGATCAGCATGTCGTCGTCGCGGCCGCTGACCCGCATGATCCGGATATGGGTGCGGCC
>DASXIG010000165.1:0-8350 GCA_036498105.1 Xanthobacteraceae bacterium
TCATATCCCGCGCGTGCGGCGATTCCGATCCCGATCCCGTCGGCTTCGAGCTCCTGTGCGCGCGAGAAGCTTGCCAGCTTGATCTTCGACTTGGCCAGCGCGAGCGCGCTCGTTTCCGGGTCGCTGCCGAGATCGGTGAAAACGCGCGTCACCAGAGCCACCTGGCGCGCCTCGTTTTCGCGCATTTCGGCATGCCGGGCGATCACATGCGACATCTCGTGCGCCAGCACGGACGCGAGTTCAGAGGTGTCGTTGGCAAGCGCGATCAGACCGCGGGTCACATACAGGTTGCCGCTTGGCAGGGCGAAGGCGTTGACCGAGGCCGAGTTGAGAATGGTGATGCGATATTGCAGATCCGGCCGCTCGGATGCGGCGATGAGCTTCGCGACGATGTCACGCAGCAGCGCCTCGGATTTCGGATCATCGTAGGCGCCGTTATAGGCAGCGAGAATGCGCTGGTGCTCGCGTTCAACCGGGCCTGCGGCCGCGGTCGCGCGCTGCGCTGGTTTCGGCCCCTGCGGCAACGACCCCGGCGGTCCGCCGGCGGTCAGCAGTGCCGAGCTGCAGCCGCCAAGCGCGAGCGCAAGGGCAAGCATTGCATATGCGCTCAAGCGCGCAGCAAGCTCCGCAAGACCTGCCCCTGTGTTATCGAAAGCCACCTCAGCGCTCGGCAATCTCGATCTGCTCCGGCCGGACGGCCTCGATGCTCGGTCCGGTCCGCTCCTCCATCCACCCGCGCACGCGCAGCCGCTGGTTCGCAAGGCTTCGGAGAGGCAGGCCGGCCGCGGTGAAAATGCGCTCATTGCGTTTCGGGATCGTGACCGTCAGCGTTTCCGACCAACGCCGTCCGAAGTTCACGTAGATCGTGCCCCCGCGCTCGCGCACCGACACCACCTTGCCCTCTGCGACTATGAAGCGGCCCCGTTGGGCGACGAGCCCGGCGCGATTCTCGGCGCCCACTACGGAATAATACGCCTCGCGCCAGAGGCCAACGTTTCTTTGGCGTGCCTCGCGTTCTCGCGCCAGGAGTTCCGCCGCGCACGCCATATCCCCGACATGAGCGGAAACGCGCGCATAGCCGGCGGCTACCATCTCGTGGGCCGCCGATTTCTGCACTCCACCGGACGTGAAATAGCCGTGCGCCAGGATCCGCCCGTAACGGTCGGCCGCTGCAAGCTCATGGCGGAACTCGACCGTCTGCCCCGCCAGCATTGCTTGCAGCGCGGCGCGAGCTGCGGTCCCGGGCTCGACAGGGGCGCCGGCTTCCCCGACCAGCGGCGGCAGCGGAACCTCAATGCCGGGGAGGCGAACTTCGCGCCCATCCTCAAGGAGAAAGCTGCGTCCGTCCACAACGGCCTGGACATTCCCGCTCCCGAGGACCTCCAGATGGCATTCGCTCATATGAGACGCGCGAGACTGGCCCCAGGAGGGCGTACTCCACGCGAGCACCGCGGACGCACCGAGCACTTGAGCCGTCCTCGCGAACTGTCGCGCCACATGCATCGAGCAACAAAACGGTTGGAATCGGGCGGTACTGCGGCGCCACGCTGGCGCCCTCACGCCACACGTGCGTAGGGTGGGTTACGCGGCCGATCTCGCCAGAGCGAGCTCGGCCGCTAAGCCGCCCTACAATGCGCCCGCGCTCGGCGCGCCAACGATGCAGCTACAGCTGCGCGATCGCGTGCTTCACCGTCGCGATCAGCGCATGGGCTGCATAGGGCTTTGGCAGCCAGCCGAGCGGAGCGGCTCCTTGCGCGCGAGAGCGCATGTGCTGATCGTGGTGCGCGGTGGCGAAGACGCAGCGGATGCCGGTTTCTCGAAATATCTCGAGCGCGGCGTCGATCCCGTCCGCCTTGCCGATGAGGCGGATATCCATGACGATCAGCGCCGGGGATTCCGACTTTGCCAGTCTCAGCGCCTCATCCGCCCGATTGGCGATGCCTGCGACCTGGTATCCGGCCTCGGTCAATACGGTTTCCATGTCGCTGGCGGCGAGAAAGTCGTCTTCCACAATGAGAATTCGAGCAGCGCCGTGGGCCTTTCCGCCTGACGAGCGATCCCGGGGCGCGGCCATGACCGCATGCTGCCCGACCGGCGGCGCGGGATAGGCCACGTAGGTTTGCGAGCAAACGGATGTCTGCAGCATCAGTGCGTTGATCCCCGATCGGGAAAGTGCACGCTGCAGCACGCACCCGGGGTCCGCTCCACCTTGAGCGCGCCGCCGAGCTGCCGGGCGAGCCCGCTCACCAGGCCCAACCCGGACGAGCGCCTGCCGGCTTCGCCGAGGTCGAATCCGGGGCCGTCATCTTCGACCTTGAGCTCCAGGCTACCCTCGCCTTTGATCAACCGCACCCTGACCGCACCCTCGCCAGTGCCGTTTATGCCGTATTTGGCCGCATTGGTCAGGAGCTCATTGAGAATGAGCGCAAGCGGCATCGCGGTGTCGTTCGAGAGCCGCTCCTCCACGCAATCTGCGATCTCGACCTTGATGTCGTTGGTGAAAGCCTGTCGCGCGCTGGCACAGACGCCCTCGAGGAAATCCCTGGCCCGGTAGCTGACCGCGTCCCCGGCATCGTACAGAACCTGCTGCGCCGCCGCCATGGCGCCCACCCGGTGGCTTGCATCCGCGAGCACGGCGCGGGCTTCCGCGCTCGCCGTCTCGCGCTGCGCGGTACGGAGCAGGGAGTGCAGCATCTGCATGTTGTTCTTGACGCGGTGATTGAGCTCGTCAAGCAGCACTTTCTGGTTCGCCTCCGCCTGCTTGCGTTCGCTGATGTCCACCAGCATGTTCACGGCCCCGATCAGCTCGCCGTTCTCGTCGCGCAACGGCGTCGGATACGGAATGAAGGGAACGCGCGTGCCGTCCGGCCGTTCCGCCAGCACTTCAACCCCCCTCACCGGCCGATTTTCCCTGAGCGTGATCGCTATCGGCCACTCGTCGGTTGGCAAAGGCGTTCCATCCGGCCGATAGAGCTTCCATGTCATGCCCAATACTTCGGTGCCGATCTCGCTTCCGGGGCCCGCGAGCTCGACCGCTGCCTGGTTATAGAAAGTGACGCGGCCGGCGGCATCGGTCGTGTAGACGGCTGCGGGCAGCGCCTCGATCAGCTCGCGAAAGCGCCGTTCGCTGGCGCGCAGCGCCTCCTCGGCATGGCGCTGGGCGGTGATGTCCCGCATCACGCGGATGCCGTACAAAAATCGCCCCGCCGCATCACGCACCACCGAAGATGTCACCGAGACCCAGATGATCCCGCCGTCCTTGCGGATGAGCCGCTTCTCGACCGCATAGCGCCTGGCCGGCTCGGTCGTCTGGCGGTCGAACGATTGCACGTCGGCGCCGCGGTCGTCGGGATGGGTGACGTCGAATATCGTCAGCCCCAGCAACTCCTCGCGCGAATAGCCCGTGATCTCGCAGCTCGTCTCATTCACGCGCAGCAGCCGTCCGTGCGCGTCCACTTCTGATATGGCGACGCCGGCGTGCTCGTAGGTGGCCGCCAACCGTTGCTCGCTCTCGGCCAGGGCATCGGCGGCGCGCTTGTTCTCGGTGATATCCTGGAAGATACGAACGGCGTAGAGAAACCTGCCGGCGGGATCGCGCACCGCCGAGCACATCACCGAGGCCCAGATCTCGGCCCCATCCTTGCGCACCATGCGCTTCTCGACCGTGTAGCGGTCGAACTCGCCTGCGACCAGCCGCTGGTATTGGCGGAAGTCCTCGTCCCGGTCCTCGGGATGCCGCACATCGAATACGCTGCCGCCCAGGAGCTCCTCGCGCGAACGGCCGGTGATGGCGCAGGCGGTCGCGTTGACGCGCATGCGCTGGCCTTGCGCGTCGATCTCGGCGATGCCGACGACGGCATGCTCGTAGGTGACCGCGAGCCGCAGATTTTGCTCGCGTAGGACCTGCTCGATGGCCGCGGCGTTGTCGATCTTCATGCGCTCGCCAGCTTTTGCGGGCTCATCGTAGCGCAAGGCTGTGCGACGGCTCAACCGGAACCCTCGTCCCGAGAGGGCGCTTGCGGCTTAAGGTATTTCAGTCTGGCTTAGATCGCCCATTGATCGCTATTGCTAAACTGCCTGCAGCTAAAAGCTCGGCTTCCTCTGGATCGCGCGCCATTCTTGTGCGCAACATCAATTCTCGCTCGCCCGCCGGCTCGAATCATGACAAGAAGAGCCTGCGGGCAAAGGGAGATTGCGGCATGGCGAAAGCAAAGAAGAAATCCACAAAGACGAGCGGGAAAAAGACGGCCAAGGACCGCAAGAAATCCAAAGGGGTGCTGGCATCTGCCGTGAGCACCGTACGGAAACAGGCGCGCAAGCTCGGGTTATAGGAGGATTGCATTCCCTACGGCGCTGCACGCCTCAGCCCGTGATCATGCGCAGGAGCACGCGATCTCTGCGCGCGAAATGATGATGGCAAGCGGCTGCCGCATGCGCCGCCACGAGAATCGCAATGGCGATGCCGATGAGCCCATGGAGCGAGAACAGCCGGTCCGACAAGGTGCGGTCGGCGGCCCAGATCGGCGGCAGCTCAAAGAGCCCGAACACCGGGATGGGCGCGGGGTAGGCCGATGTGGCGATCCAGCCGATGAGGGGCTGCGCAAGGAGGAGCGCGTAGAGAGCCCAATGGGTCGCGGCAGCGGCGCGCCGGTGCAGCACGGGAATATGCTCCGGGAGCGGCAGCGGCGGGTGCGCCAGGCGGTAGATCAGCCGCACGATGACTATGGGAATGAGCGCCGCTCCGAGCGAGCGATGCAGATCGTACAACACGTCCCCCCACGAGCCGGCCAACTCGTTCGCGATCACCCATCCGAGTGGGAGCAGGAGCAGAATCAATGCTGCCGTGACCCAATGCAGCGCGCGCGCCGTCATCGTGTAGGCGGGGCGCCCATCGGTCGCGCTCATCTGTCTTGGCTGCACCTCGACGCTCGCGCTCATGATGATGCCTCCGACCGAGGAAACTCGTGTGATCAGCACTTGCTTTCGCCATGATGCGGCGTGCAATCGAGGGTCGGGTTGGACTGCGCCGGCGAGCTTCCGACGGAAGCCGGCAGGAGCGCGAGGGCGATCGCGAACGCGAGCGTAATTTTGCGCAGCATTGTCGTTCTCCTTCAATTTCAGCCGGCACAGCGTCGGCAAGTAGCTAGACCGGCGCACCCTCCGAATTATTCCAAGGCGGGTAAGAATCTCGGGCAAATCGCGGCGCCGGAGGTGCCGACGCCATTCAATTCGACGGCAAGAAACTCAATTCGACGGCAAGAAACGAAGTGCGCACCACGCAGCGCTTCACGATGTATCAATCGCAGGGTTGCCGCCGCGAGTCATAGCTGTGGCTGCCGAAAGGACGTTGGGCTCTTGATGCAATGACTTACCAATATCGCTATCCCGCGGAGCTGATCGACGTGGTGCACCTGACCAGCGGCGGGCGCATCCTCATCCGGCCGGTGCTGCCGCAGGATCGGGAGCTTATGGTCGCGTTCTTCCACGACCTCTCCGCCGACGCCCGCTGCGGCCGGTTCCTGCACCCGGTGAACGAGCCCTCATCCGAGTTGTTGCGGGAACTCACGCACGTGGACCACGCCAACCACGTGGCGCTCGTTGCCGAAACATTCACGGACGGCCGCGAGATCGTGATTGGCGAGGCACGCTATGTGCGTGCGGCCGACCGGTTGTCAGCCGAGGTTTCGGTATCGGTGGCAGAGCCCTGGCAAGGCAAGGGGCTCGCGAAGCTGATGCTCGCCAAACTGGAACAACGCGCGGCCGCCGTCGGCATTGGCCGGATCGTCGGTGAGACCTTCGCCACCAACAAGAAGATGCTATCGCTCGCACGCAAGGCCGGATACGTGATTTCCGCGAGCGCGCGGGGTGTGATCCGGATCGAGAAGACGTTGCGTCGCAGGATCAGAGCCGCGCCGGCACAGGCTGCAAGCTTGTTGTCGACGACCTAAAGCAATCGTTCGAGGCTGCCTACTCGATGACCTCGTCGGCGAGCGCGAGCAGCTTGTCCGGGATTTGGATGTCGAGTGCTTTCGCCGTCTTGAGATGCGCAATAAACTCCCGCCGCCTCATGCGCTGACTCCTTGAGGGTCATTCATTGCATGGGGAGCCAAACGGCAGCTCGCGAACTGCTGATCCCTGGAAGAAGACCGTGGGGTGGTAGTTTGCCTCGTTCGGCGACCATGCCACTCCGGAGATATCGGGCATACCTGCCATCTGCTCCGACATCTCCTTGGTCACGAAAACGTTCGGCTGCTCGCCGTTCTCCTCCATCGTATAGGCAATATCGGAGCCGAATGTCTTCAGGAAGACCGGGATGCTGCACCGCCGGCCGACCTGCTGGGCGATACGCGAGTCCGCATCGAGCACGCCGTCTCGGTCCAGCCGCGCGTTCTCGTTGATCTGATAGAGCGGCGGCGCATCGAGCAGATTCTGCGCCAGCGCCTGCCTGAAACCCCGAGGATTGTTCTTGGCCACGTATCCGACCTTCCTCGACTTCGAAACAAGCCCCCCATCTTGCGCAGCTCTGACCGCCTTCACGAATTCGTTGAAGACATCGGCAAGGCCGCGCGCATCGAGCTTGTGAACATTATCGAGATGCACACCGATGATCGAGCCTGCGGGCGCGATCTCGTCGGCACGCTGCGCCAACTTGACGAGATCGTCGACGACGATGGTTCTTGTCGCGGGGTCGGTAAGATCGAGGACCCGTTCCGTCTTGCCCCAGCGGTCGCCGGTCGGCGCGGACGAGGGAAAACGGTCGCAGTCGCTGCCGATGTAGCAATTTCCGCCGACGTGATAGAGGATCAAATTAATGCCTTTGCGCCGCCTCGGGATGCGATTTCCGGCATCCATGTCGAGCCAGCCCACTTCGCCCCGCCGGACTGCCTCATAGAGACCCTGCAGGACGTTATTGTGGACAGCACCGGACAGGCTGGTGGCCCAGTATTGCTTCCGGAATTCTTGGGTACTTGCCGGCAGCGCAACGACTAACAACGCGCCGATCGTCAGCACAGCCGTGATGGGTGCGAGCATGGGTTTCTGGACCAGTGAATCGCGCCGTGGAGTTCAGGTGCCCCGGATTAGCGGCCTCTCGGTCGTCATCGCCCGCGCATGCGGGCGATCCGGTAGCCACCGAAAGTCGGACTTGGCACAGGTGTGCCTCAGCTCGCCGTGCCGGGATTACTGGATGCCCCGCCCGAAGGCGGGGCATGACGACGTGAGAGACTGCTCGATTGACCTTATCAACCGGCGCTACGCCTGAGAGATGAATTTGGTGTTCAGATAAGCGCCGAGGCCCTCGATGCCGCCTTCACTGCCGTGGCCGGATTCCTTGACGCCGCCGAACGGCGTCTCGGGGGTCGAGACCGCGACCGAGTTGACGCCGACCATGCCGGATTCGATCGCGTCTCCGATCGCCGCGGCGGTCGCGTTCGAGGTGGTGAAGGCATAGGCGGCAAGCCCGAAGGGCAGCGAGTTTGCGCGCTCCACCACCTCGTCGAAGGTCTTGAAGGTGACGATCGGCGCAATCGGACCGAAGGGCTCCTCGGTCATCACCTTGGCATCGTCGGGGACCTCGGTGACCACGGTCGGCTCGTAGAAATAGCCCTGGTTGCCGCGCCGCTTGCCGCCGGTCACGACGGTGCCGCCGCGGCTCTTGGCATCGGCGACGAAGCTTTCCATGGTATCGATGCGGCGCGTGTTCGCCATCGGGCCCATGGTGATGCCCTTCTCCAGCCCGTCGCCGAGCTTGAGGCCGCCGGCATATTCGGTGAAGCGCGCGAGAAATTTCTTGTAGACATTTTCCTGCACGTAAAAGCGCGTGGGCGAGATGCAGACCTGCCCGGCGTTGCGGTATTTGAACGCGGCGATGGTATCGGCCGCCTTCTCCGGATCGGCATCCGCGAACACCACGACCGGCGAATGGCCGCCGAGCTCCATGGTGGTGCGCTTCATTCCCTTCGCCGCCAGCGCCGCCAAGTGCTTGCCGACCGGGATCGAGCCGGTGAACGAAATCTTGCGCACCTCCGGCTTGGCGAGGAGGTGCTCGGAGACTTCGGCCGGAACCCCGAACACCAGGTTGAGCACGCCCGCGGGCAGCCCCGCATCGACAAAGCAGCGCACCATCTCGACGCAGGCGCCCGGCGTCTCCTCGGAGGCCTTGAGGATGAGGGAGCAGCCCGCGGCCAGGGCGCCGCCGATCTTGCGCGCGGGCGTGAGCACGGGGAAATTCCACGGCGTGAACGCCGCCACGATGCCGACCGGCTCGGTTACCACCAGCTGGCGGGTGCCTTTGCCGCGGCCCGGCACGATACGGCCGTAGCTGCGGCGGCCCTCCTCGGCATACCAGTCG
>DASXIG010000166.1:0-4812 GCA_036498105.1 Xanthobacteraceae bacterium
CGGGGCGGCGAATCCGCGCGTGCCGGTGCCAAAATTGCTTGTGCGCAATTTGTCGCCGACGCTGGCGGGGCGAGACTTAACATGCATTAAGCTGTAATCGCACATGGCGATGCTCCTTCGCAGTTGGCTTCAGACGCTCTAACGCCCTGCCCACGCAAGAGTTCATTGCGGCGTTCAGCCGCACTGGCCAGACGCCTTAGCGCTAGGAAGAGCTTCGGCCCGCAGACCTCATCACATCGGCAATGGTCGCGAGGCCCTTCTGGTCGCGCAATTCTTCCAACCTTACCGGGAGTGGTTGTCGCCAGTTCAGATGCTCATCCACCGTTCCGGGAAGATTTACCTGCTCCTTAACTCCCAGAAGATCTTCCAGAGATATCACCAGGAGCCGTGAGGGAGTGGCAGCGAGATACGCCGCCACGCCGGCGAAATTGTTCTGCGCGATGCCGCGCTCTCCGAGCGCCTGATCAAGGGCATCCAATGCGCGACGGCGATCCTCATCCGACTCGCCTGGATTGATGTTCAGCGCGCGCTTGACGGCGAGGTCGCGGTGGTCTCGCCATCCTGCGAAAGTCGGCAAGTCATGGGTCGCGAAGGTTACCAGCGCATTCTCGCGGTACGTCTCAGGTCGTGCGAAGGCGCCCGCCGCGGTGCGCTCGAACAGCATGACCTGGTACGACCAAATACCCCAGTCCGCGAGTGTTTCACGAAAATTCTCAGGAACGGTGCCAAGGTCTTCGCCGATCAGCAAGCATTGTTGCTGCATGCTGGTGAGCGCCGCAGTCGCCAGTAGCGCATGGAAGGGAAGCCGGATATAGGTTCCTTGGTCTGCCGAGATTCCGTGCGGAATGATGTAGAGGCGCTGCAGCCCGAGCACGTGATCGAGCCGAACCGCGCCGGCATAGCGCATGGCTGCTTCAAGCAGCTGGCGAAACGGTTCAAATCGTTGCTGCTCGAGGCCAATCGGGTTGAACCCGGCAAGCCCCCAATTCTGACCCCGGCGGTTGAGATTATCAGGCGGCGCGCCGATCGCCATTCCGGCCAAGACAGCCTCCTGATCGCACCAGGCATCAAACCCGTCGCTTCGCACTCCGACCGCAACATCGAGATAAAGCCCAATCGGCATGCCTCGCGCGCGGGCCCTCATCCGGCAGCGTTCGAGCTGCTCGTGGGCCGACCATTGCACGAACTCGAAAAAGCCGAGGCGCGGCCCTTCCCGCTCGCGCAGCGCCGTCAGCGACCCGTCGTCGCGTTGCCGCCATTCGCTCGGCCATTCCCACCACGGACAATCAAATTGCCGGCGCAGGAATTCAAAACAGGCAAACCGGCTGAGCAGCTCCGATTCGTGAGTTCGAAACCGATCGAAGGCGCTGCGTCGTTCCGCCGATGCGTGCGCGACGAACGCCGCATATGCGCCTTCCAGGGCGCGCATTTTCACGTCGGCAACCGCACGGTAGTCCAGGGCTGCAGCATTTCGCAGCCGGGCAACTTCCACCTCTACGCCGGCCGCAGCCAGCCCCGGAAATTCCGGTATGGCTTCCACGTCGATGTAGAGCGCGTTTATGAACAGGCGGCTGTTCGGAAAATAGGGGCTCGGCTCCTCCATCTTATCGTCCATCAAGGCGTGCAACGGATTGAGGCCGACACCGGCGGCACCCAGATCGGCCGCAAGATCGATCAGCGCGAGGAGATCCGAAAAATCTCCATGACCCCAGCTGCGGCGCGAACGCGCCGCATAGAGCTGGACCGCCGGCGCCCACAGCCGCCGCGGCGAAGCCGGGTCGCCGTGATACGCTTGCCGTGGAGCAACGATGAGCGGCACTTTCTCGCCGCCAGGTTCACCGCGTACCTTGGCCCTGAGGCAATAGAGGCCGTGCGGCAGCCCGAGCGGCAGCTTCAGTGAAGGTGAAATGTCCTCGCCTTCCGCCGCTTTCCGATCCGATACGATCTCCCATTGCACCGCCAGCCCCTCCGGCCCGTTCAGCTTGAGCTCGGGAGCACACCCGTCCCGGATAATGACCGGTCCGGGCAACAACCGCCGGGGCGCGCTGCTGCTTGCGGACAGCGCGTCGAGCACCCGACAAAGCACTTCCGGCGCTACGTTGTGGAGCTCCCCCACTCCGTCCCAGAACCGGGTCTCCAGCCCCGCGCGCGCAGCACGATCGATGACGTCATCCATCCCGTCGGTCCAGTTGCAAGGAGAACCGGGAAATGGAACCAAAGGGGCAATCATCGGTTCCATGGGCACCTGCCTTGGCACCATCCTGGCCGGGGTTGCCAGGACGGAAGAGCCTGAACGCGCCGTGACAGCGAACGCGAAAATTCCCTCGATGCGCGCCCTTTCCCGTCAGCGCATCTGGATCGAAGATGTCTACCCGCTGGTCGATGGGGGGCGCCACCCGGTCAAAAGGATCGCGCGCGAGCCGATCGAAGTCTGGGCCGACGTTTTCAGGGATGGTCACGCCGTGCTGGCCGTTGACCTGCTCTGGCGCTCCGAAACGGCCGAGCGCTGGTCGCGCATCCCGATGCGTTTGCAAGGCAATGATCGCTGGACCGCGCACTTCACTCCCGCCAAGGCGGGCCGCCATGTCTATGCAATCGAAGCCTGGACGGATCTGTTCAGTACGTGGCGGCACGACCTCATCGCCAAGCGCGAAGCAGGATTGAACGTCGCATTGGAAATGCGGGAAGGCGCCCTTCTGCTGGAAAGACTGAAGTCTCGCCCTGAATTCCGCCTGCGCAGGGAGCCCTGCGGCGGCGGGCGCAAAGTCGAGGGGACGGGCGGCCCGGGCCGAGGCGATGCCGCCGCCGGCGAGGACCTTCTTTCTGAGGAGCTTGCTGCGGCGGCCAGAAACTGGGAAAAGGCGGATCTCGCGCGCAGCATCAGCTATCCGCTGGTGGTCGACCGACCGCTCGCTCGGGCAGGGGCCTGGTACGAGATGATGCCCCGCAGCCAGTCCGCGGTCGCGGGCACCCATGGCACATTCGAGGATTGCATTCGGCGCCTGCCCGACATCGCCGCGCTTGGCTTCGATGTTCTCTATCTCCCACCCATCCATCCCATCGGCACGACCAATCGCAAGGGGCGCAACAATTCCTTGCAAGCCGAGCCCGGCGATCCCGGCAGCCCATATGCGATCGGCTCCAGCGAGCGCGGGCATGACGCCGTGCATCCCGAACTGGGGACTCTCGATGACTTTCGGCGACTGGTCAAAGCGTGCGGCGAGCACGGCTTGGAGATCGCGCTCGATTTTGCAATCCAATGCTCGCCCGACCATCCCTGGCTGACGGAGCATCCGGAATGGTTCAGACGGCGGCCGGACGGCTCGATCCAATATGCCGAAAATCCCCCTAAAAAATACGAGGACATCGTCAACCCGGATTTCTATGGGCCCGGAAGCGAATCCCTGTGGTTGGCCCTGCGCGACGTGGTGCTGTTCTGGGTCGATCAAGGGGTGCGCATCTTTCGCGTCGACAATCCGCATACGAAGCCATTCCCGTTCTGGGAGTGGATGATTCGACAAGTGCAGGCCGTTGATCCGAACGTGATCTTTCTGTCCGAGGCGTTCACCCGGCCCAAAGTGATGAAGGCGCTTGCGAAGCTGGGATTCACCCAATCCTACACTTACTTCACCTGGCGCACCGGCAAAGACGAGCTGCAGGCCTATCTGAGCGAGCTTACAGGATATCCGGAACGTGAATATTTCCGGCCCAATTTGTTCGTCAACACGCCCGATATCCTGCCCTATCATCTACAGGGCGGCGAGCCGTGGATGTTCAAGGCCCGGGTCGCGCTCGCCGCGACATTGTCGGGCAGCTACGGCATCTACAACGGCTTTGAGCTCCTCGAGCACGAGCCCATCCCGGGCAGGGAGGAGTACCTCCACTCGGAGAAATACGAGCTGAAGACCCGCGACTGGGACCAGCCCGGCAACATCAAGCCCTACATCGCGCAGCTCAACGGCGTCCGCAAAGCAAATCCCGCGCTGCTGCAGACCAGCAATCTGCGGTTTGCACAGGTGGATGATCGGGACGTGATCGGGTATGTGAAGGAAGCGGCCACCCATGACAATGCCATCGCTGTTGCGATCGCGCTGGCAAGGCAAGGTCCGCGAGAGTTCTGGTTTCATTTCGGCGACATCGAGATCGGCCCGCCAGGTTTGCGCCAGCGCGTCAAAACCATCGAGAATGCGATCACCGGAGAACGTCATTTGATCGAATGGGGAGGCGTGCGGCTGCGCATCGACCAGGAGCAAGACCCTGCATTGATATTCCGCTGCTTTGCGTGAGCCGTGCCGTGGACGCCATCGCCAACATCAAGGTTGAACCCAAGCTCGACATCGACGAGCTATGGTTCAAGGACGCCATTATCTATCAGCTGCACGTCAAAGCATTCGCGGACAGCAACAACGACGGGATCGGAGATTTCGCCGGGCTCACGGAGAAGCTCGACTATCTGCACGAGCTAGGCGTGACCACGTTGTGGCTGTTGCCGTTTTATCCTTCGCCCGGGCGTGACGACGGCTACGACATCTCGGACTACCGCCGCATCAATGCCGACTTCGGCACCATGCATCACTTTCGCCGCTTCATGCAGGAAGCCAAGCGCCGCAAGCTGCGGGTGATCACCGAGCTCGTGATCAACCACACCTCGGATCAGCATCCCTGGTTCAAGCGGGCAAGGCGCAGCCGGCCGGAATCGGACGCGCGCAATTGGTACGTCTGGAGCGACACCGACCAACGTTACGCGGGCACGCGGATCATCTTCAACGACACGGAGAAATCGAACTGGGCGTGGGACCCGCAAGCGGGCGC
>DASXIG010000167.1:0-2932 GCA_036498105.1 Xanthobacteraceae bacterium
GCCTTCGACCGTGAGATAGTTCGAGCGCACGATGGCGGTGTTGCGCGCCGTATTCCCGCCGGCGAGATATCCCTTTTCCAGGACGGCCACGCTGCGGATGCCGTGATCCTTCGCGAGATAGTAGGCGGTGGCGAGCCCATGTCCGCCGCCGCCGATGATGACCACGTCGTAGCGCTGACGCAGCGGCTTGGGCGCGGGCAACACGCGCGCTGGAGGTCGTCGCCGAAGACCCTGAACGAGCAGTCCAAGCGGCATGCAGTGCGGCGTCCTTCCGGTCTTTGCGGTATGGCGCACCACGTGTATGAACAACGGGGCGCGGCATCTTCACCAAGTCAGGACAACGATAGCTTCTGGATTTGTGCCTGCCTACGGGAAAGCTGCGTGGAGGCCGATCTCGAATGTCACGCGAGGATGGAGCAGCGTCGAAAAACAACGCGGGGGCGCCCACGGCCGTTCGCTTGGGCGAATTCCGCCTGGCAATTCGCCAGATGCTAGACTGCGAGGCCAATCCAACCGACGTCGTCGAGCTGCGCGTGCCCCGCAGAGGAGGTGAAGACTGGAGCGGAACGGTGCACGTCTTCGAGCTCAGCGGACACCCGCGCGCGAGCCGGTGCTACGCGTGGCCGGAATCGCTTGACGAGCGCACCGTGATCGTTCGGGTAGTAGCGCAAGCCGGACGGATCACCTCGCCCCAGCAGGCGGTGCGCTCAATCCTCAACCGCCAGCGACATACGCGATGACCCGGACTACGGCTCGGCCACAGGCTCGAGCTTGGCGGCGAGCCAGTGGGGACGCGCGTCGGGGCTCGCCAGGAACCGGATGAAGGCGCGCGCCGCCTGCGGCTCCGATCCATCCGACATCAGGGCGCCCTCATAGCTCATATCCAGGCCGGTGCCGGCGCTGGCGAGCCGTACCCGGCTTTCCGGGTTCACAATGCCATCCACATCAAGCTCATCCATGGCCGCCTCGGATGCGATCAGCGCGTCAAAGATGTCCCCGGCCCTGATCTTCTCCAGGGCCGCTTCCGGCGAGGCGAACGTGACAGCTACCTCCTGGCCGGTGTCCTTGCCGAATTCCGCGGCGAGCGCGCGCACGGCCTCCTGCACCGCATCGATGCCGAGCACGCGAATATCGGCCGCGCGAGCCATGCCGCCGGCTAACACCAGCATTGTCGCAATCACGACCGTTCGGCCGATGGCGCGCATTGTTTGTTCTCCTGGCAATTGCCTATGGTCCTCCCCCTGCCCCGCCGAATCTTCAATGCTTCCATCCAGGCAACAGCTCGCAAAGTACGACCGCGTGGCGCGGCTCACGGGCATCGCGCTCATGTGCGGCGCGGTCGCCTGCTTTTGCGTGCTGGATGCCATGGCGAAATATCTCAATGGGCACATGAGCACGTTGGAAGTGGCGTGGGCGCGTTACACCGGCGCATTCCTGTTGCCGTTCATCATGTCGAATCCATGGACGCACCCGCGGCTTGCCGTGAGCGCCCGCCCCGGTCTGCAGATCGGACGCTCCATGCTGCTGCTCGGCTCGACCGTGTGCAACTTCGTCGCTTTGCGTTACCTGCAGCTCGACCAGGCAACTGCGCTGATGTTCTCCACGCCCTTCTTCGTTGCCGCGCTCTCCGGCCCGCTCTTGGGCGAGTGGGTGCGCTGGCGGCGGTGGACGGCGATCGGCGTGGGGTTTCTGGGCGTGCTCGTGGTGACGCGCCCGGGCGTGGCGAGCTTCCAGCCCGCGGCGCTCCTCTCGCTCACGGGCGCGATCTGTTACGCGGTCTACGCCATCACGACGCGCATCCTGGCCCGCACCGATTCCAACATGACCACGCTGTTCTATTCCAATATCGTCGGAGCGCTGGCGCTCATTCCAGTCCTGCCCTTCGTCTGGACCACGCCGAGGGACCCCCTCATCATTGCCTTGATGGTGGCGACCGGAGGGGCGGCCAGCTTCGGCCATTATCTCCTCATTGCGGCGCATCGCCTCGCCCCGCCTGCCGTGCTCTCCCCCTTCATCTACACCGGGATCGTGCTGGCGATCACGTTCGGTTACCTTGTGTTCGGCAACACGCCGAACCCCTGGACCCTTGCCGGAGCGGCCATCGTGATCGGCTCGGGACTTTACCTTCTGCACCGCGAGCGTGTGGCGCGGGGCGAACTATGACCGGCATTTCGATGGCCGTGCGGTACCCCGCATGAGCGTAGCGATATGTGGGCCCCGGATATCGCTTCGCTCATCCGGGCTACACGAACCCGCGCTGCCGTTGCTTCCGCTTCGGAAGTAAGGCTAATTTCGACGCCGCCGCTTGCGGCCCTCTCCTGCAATTCACGAGACCTGAGGAAGCGTTCATGGCGAAAAAAACCGTCCGCTCGGACGGGCCCCGGCCGGGGATCAACGACGACATCGGCGAGGAGAAGCGGCTCACCATGTACCGCCTGCAGGTGGAGATCCGGGAAAGCGAGCAGCGCGCCTTCGATCTCTTCCTGCAGAACCTGGTGAAAGGGACCAGCCATCTGTCGCTCGGCCAGGAGGCAGTCGCCGCCGGATTCGCTGCCGCCATGCAGCCGGGCGATCTTTCGTTCTGCACCTATCGCGGCCATGCCCACACCCTCGCGCGCGGCGTGCCGATCGAGAAGGTGCTGGGCGAGCTGATGCAGCGCGACAACGGCCTCATGCGCGGCAAGGGCGGCTCCATGCATCTCACCTCGGCGGAGCACGGCGTGATGGGCTCCTATGCCATCATCGGGGCGCACCTGCCCATTGCCTGTGGGGCGGCGCTGCGCGCGCAGTACAAGGGCGAGAGCGATGTCGCGGTCTGCTTCTTCGGCGACGGCACCACCAATATCGGCGCGTTCCACGAGGCGCTCAATTTTGCCTCGGTCTGGAAGCTGCCGGTCGTGTTCGTGTGCGAGAACAATCTCTACATGGAATA
>DASXIG010000168.1:0-19129 GCA_036498105.1 Xanthobacteraceae bacterium
CACGGTCTCGGACGACGTGGTGGCAAAGCAGATCAAAATCTCCTCTTTGATATATCGCATCAGCTTGAGCAGGCTGAACCCAGCGAGATGAGAAATTGCCCCGAGAACGACGAACACGAAAAACAGGCATGTAAAATAGAACCCGAACACAAGCTTGCCCAAGGCGAGCAGGCTGCCGATACCGTAAGTCCCGACGGTGAATGCGATGGCGCCGAAGGCCCCGATCGGGGCCGCCTTCATGATGATCCCGACAATGCGGAAGAATGTATGTGAGACCAGCTCGATGATCTGCAGGGCAGGCTTGCCCCGCTCGCCCAGGAACGACAGCGCGAACCCGAACAGCACGGAAAAGAACAGGACCTGCAGGATCTCGCCCTCGGCGAACGCGCCCACCACGGTTCCGGGGATCACATGCAGCAGGAACTCGACGGGGCTCTGCTGGCCCGCCTGAGTGGTGTAGGCCTGGATCGGTTTGGTGTCGATCGCGTTGGGATCGATGTTCATGCCGACGCCCGGCTGCCACACGTTGACAATCACCAGGCTGACCGCGAGCGCCAGCGTCGTTACCGCTTCGAAATAGATCAGAGCCTTCAGCGCAACCTTACCGACTTTCTTGAGATCGCTCATGCTGGCGATGCCATGCACCACGGTGCAAAAAATGATCGGAGCTATCACCATCCGGATGAGCTTGATGAAGCCGTCGCCCAGGGGTTTCACGGCACTGCCGGCATCGGGATAAAAGTAGCCAAGCAGGACGCCAATGATCATCCCGCACAACACTTGAAAATAGAGGTGCTCGTAAATCCTTTTCTTCGGCGGCGGAGAAGCCGGGTGTGCCTGCCTCATACGCATCTCCTTTTCCTGCCGGCGAAGCGCTCAGCGCACGCGAAGTGAAGACCGATGAGCGCGGCAGGGCCTACGCGGGCCCGAGCTTCAGTCGCTCCAGCAGGACCTTTCGATCCACCGCCCCTTCCCAGGCTGCGATCACGATCGTCGCGAGGGCATTGCCCAGAATGTTGACTGCAACAAAGGCCGAGGACATCAAGCGATGCACCCCGAGAATAATCCCAACTACGGCCACCGGAACCGTGCCGGTCGCTGCGAGAGTCGACACCAGCACGACAATCGCTGATCCCGCGACCCCGGCGCCTCCTTTGGATGTGACAAGCAAGATGCCCAACAAGCCGAGCTGCTGCCCAAGCGAAAGATCGAGACCGGCCGCCTGCGCCAGAAAGATGGAGGCGGCTGCAAAATAAAGGCAGGTGCCGTCATGATTGAAGGCATAGCCGGTCGGTAGCACAAGGCCCACGACCGATTCCTCGCAGCCGAGGCTGGTGAGCTTATCGACGAGCTGAGGAAACACCGATTCCGAGGAGCTTGTCCCTACTACGATCAGCAGTTCCGTCCGAATGTAGCGGACCAGACCCCACAGGCTGATCCCGTTCCAGCGGGCAATCGGCCACAGAACGAGGCAGACGAACAGAATGCACGTCAGATAGAACTCGCCCACCAGCGCGCCCAGCGAAACGAGCGAGCCGATGCCAAATCGGCCAACGGTGAAGCCGATCGCGCCCATGGCGCCAATGGGGGCGAGCCACATGATGTAGCCGATGATCTTGAACACGATCCTCTTGGTGAGCTCGATCATTTCGATCATCGGCTCGCCATCAGCGCCGATCGCGTGCAGCCCGAAAGCAAACAGCACGGAAAGGAACACGACCTGCAGCACGTTGCCCTCGGTGAAGGCGGAGATCGCCGTGTGGGGCACGATGCTCAGGAGAAAGCCGCTGCCGGTAATCTGCTGGGCGGTTTTGAGATAGGGATCGACGGCAGACCCGGAGATCGATTGCAGGTCCACATGCATGTCCCGGCCAGGGCCGAGGAGATTGATCATAAGAAGCCCGATGACGAGCGCGAAGGTCGTCACGACCTCGAAATAAACCAGAGCCTTGATCGCTACCCGCCCGACCTTCTTCGCCTCCCGCACGGTGGCAATGCCATGAACCACGGCGCAGAAGATGATCAGCCCGACGAACATCGCGATCAGCCGGATGAACAGATCGCCGAGGGTTCGCATCCATTCCGCCGATTGCGGCCAGAGCCAGCCGATCAGCGCCCCGAAGGCCATGCCGGCGAAAACCTGCACCGACATGTCCTGATAGAACGGCTTGGCCCGGCGCGTCTCGCGGCCCGCCGTGGTCGTCGTCATGGCGCCGCTTTCGCTCTCACGGCGCCAAGGCGCGCGTGGTGTCGTCGAACAGCGCGTCGACCTCGATTTTTCGCGGCAGGAGCTTCTGACGCACGCAGAAATCAATGATGATCTCCAGCGTCGGCCGGCACGCCTCGACGCCGAAGCGCAGGGGATCGAGCGCGCTGCCGTCGCTCGGCGATTTCAGCGCGTGCTTGCTCGCAAGCAACAGCCGGAACAGCTCCTTGGGCACCTCCGGGCGGGATTTGGCGATGCTCTCGCGCAACACCACCATGTGATTGATCGGCACCCCGCCGTGGCTTTGCGCCCATTTGCGCGCGGCCTCCTCGGCGTCGGGAATGAGATGCCGCAGCCGCGGGTCCGGAAGCTTGTCGCCCACGACCGCGGCATCGAGCTCGCCGTCGAGCAGCATCTGCAGGAGCTCCTTCCCCGGCGGGGCGCGCTTGACGATGTCAGGATCGCGATATTCGGCAACGTGGGGATCCTCGAACGTGATCCACTCCACGTTGTCGAGATCGACCCCGTAATCCTGGGCCAGGATGCCCCGCACCCAGGTGCCGGTGGTGACGGTATAGGCGCGCACGCCGACCCGCTTGCCCGCAAGCTCGGACGGCTTGAGCAGGCCGCGGTCGGCGTTGTAGGCGATGGTGTGGTGCTGGCCGCGACCGACCACCACCGCCGGCAGCAGGACGTAGGGTTTGCCGTAGGTCTTTGCCTGCAGGTAGGTGACGATGGCGAGCTCGGCGCAATCATACGCCGCCTCTCGCACCACCTGCTTGAACAGGTTGTTCGCGACCTTGACTTCGGCGAAATCGAAATCGAGGAGATCGGATGCGACCTCTCCGCTCTTGAGCGCCTTGGTGTTGGGATAATTTCCCAACATGGTATGGAGCTTCACTTTTCCATTTCCGGCCACGGCATTTCCTCTCCTACTTCGCCAGCGCGGGATAAAGCGCCTGCGCGGTCTTGCCGAAGATCCAATCCTGATTTGAGGCGCTGACGGACGAGAACGCTCCCCGCGCGGCGTCGAGAATCTCGGACAGCGTGCCGACTGAATTTGGAAAATTCGAGCCCCAGGCGATCCGCGAAGCGCCGAACGTATCGACGACCTTGCCGAAAAATGTCTGCGGCGTGCCTTTGCCCCAGCTCTTCGGCGTTACGTTGATAGGCGTGACCTTGAGATAGAGCTGCGGATAGCTGGCAAGCTCGAACAATTCGCCCGCCGCTTGGTAGGGTGGGCCGTCCTCGAACGGCGCGCGCGCCAGGTGATCGAGGATAATGGTGACTTTGGGGAAGCGGTCCATGATCTGGCGCAGCAGCGGCAATCCCTGCTGCTTCATCTGCATGCAAACCGGGATCTTCTTTGCCGCCGCATGCTCCCAGAACGGATAGGTCTTCGGCTCGCTAAACCATGTTGCCTGGTCTGGCAGGGTGCTGCCGGTAGTGAACAAGCGCATGCCCGTGCAGCCGCGGGCCAGCCAGTGATCGAACGTCTTCACTGCATCCGGCGCCATGACGTCGATCGAGCATACCGCCGTGAAGCGCGAGGGCACGGCCGCAACCGCGTCCGCTACATAGCTGTTGTCGTACCCGTAGGCCGTCGATGAATGCACGATCGCCGCCTTGTCGACGCCGGCGTCGTCCATGGCTTTGAGCAAAGTTTCATACGTGGTCGGCCGCTCGCTCGACCAGGTGGATTGGACTCCGCCAAGCGGCGCCAATGGATACTTTTGAGTATCAGGTGAGACGATGTGAGGATGGATATCGATGACAGGCATGAGCGTTTCACTCGCGTTTAGGGTTTCGTTTATTGCCGCTGCGGATCGACGAACACGTCTTCCATCGGCATCCGTTTGGGAATGAGGCCCTGCTGCAGCCCATACGTGAGCATCGCCTCGATGCTCGGCATATTCTCTTTCATTCCGTAAGGTAGGGGATCGCCGACCAGCGCCATCAGGTTACGGTATTTCACATCGTCCGGCGCCTCGCCTTCGCCCGCCTTCAGCCGCGCGACATAGGCGTCCTTCGCTGTGAGGAAGGCATCGAGCAGCGACCTGGCAACGAAGGGATGCTGCGCCAGCACCGCGGTCTTGACCACAATCAGCCCATGGATGGGATAGATGCCGGTGCGGCGGAACCATTGCGCCTCAACCTCGGGGGCATTTGGGATGAGCTCCGGATAGCTCACGCTGCTCGTCTGCGCGCGCTGCTCCCAGGCGCCGGTCGGCGGGCCCGCCCGACCGATCCCGGCAGGACCGGAAAAAGCCGCTTGCAGCTCTCCGCTTGCCATCATGCTCGCCAGCGACTTGCCGTCCGGCGCGTGCACGACGTTCGGCGGCAGTTTGAGGCTGGTGACATGCTCTTCGTCATCGACCACCCAGGTGACCTTGGACGAATCGAGGCCGTACTCGTTGACGAAGATGCCCCGCGTCCACACCCCCGTACTGACGGAATAGGCGCGCACGCCAACCTTCCTGCCCTCGAGATCCTTCGGCTCCTTGATGCCTGAATCGGGGCGCACGACGAATCCGCCGTGATGAAAGCGCCGCATCAGGAAGATCGGCAGCGCAATAAACGGGGCGCCGAGCGCGCGCGCGATCATGTAGGTGGTGGGCGCCATCTCGCAGACATCGAACTCGAGGCCGCGCACCATGCGCCGGAACGCTCCGATGATGGGCACCACCTCGACGAAGTCGGGCTCCACCCCTGCGATCGCAACCGCGCCGCTCTTGATGTCCTTGGTGTGGCCGTAGGTGGCGATCGCAATTTTCAATCGCGGCTGCTCTGTCATTGTTTTGGGATCCCTGCCTTCTCGATTACCGCCGCCCATTTCTGGACATCCGCCGCCATGCGCTCGCGCATTTCCTCGGGTGTGCTGCCGCGGGCGTCCATGCCCAGCGTGGACGCGGTGGCCTGGAGGGTTGAATCGGAGAGCGCGGCATTGATGTGCTGATTGAGAATTGCAAGCGTCTCGGCGCGCATGCCGGCGGCCGCGGCCAGACCGTTCCAGCTGGTCACGACATATTCAGGAAAACCGCTTTCTCTGGCGGTCGGCACGTCGCGCAGCAGCGGGTTGCGTTGCTCGCCCGAAGTCGCAATGATTCTGACCTGGTTATCCGAGATGAGTGCCTGCAATCCGGCATAGAAATCAAATCCAACGTCGATATCGCCCCGCAACACCGCCGTCACGAGGTCGGGCGTTGTCTTGTAAGGCACGATCGCAACCTCAACCCCGCTCACCTGCTTGAAGAGATGCGCCGAGAGATTTTGCGTGCTGCCGGGATTGATGGCGCCGAAATTGAGCTTTCCCGGATCCTTGCGCGCAGCTGCGACCGCGTCCTGCAGGGTCTTGAGGGGTGAATCCGCCTTGACCGCAAGCAGCATCTCGAAGCGCGCCGTAATCGACACGAACGTAAAGTCGGTCAGGACGTTGTAGGGCCGCGTCTTGAACAGCGTCATTCCGATCGCCTGCCCATTTCCGATCACCCCAAGCGTGTAGCCGTCCGATGGTGCTCTGAGCACTTCCTTTGCCGACAAGAGCCCGCCGGCTCCCGGACGGTTTTCGATCACCACCTGCTGCTTCGTCCTCTCGGTCAGCTTTTGCGCGAGCAGCCGCATGGTCAGGTCGGCGACGCCCCCGGCCCCATAAGGGATGAAAATCTGAATGGGTTTGGCCGGAAAAGTCGATTCTGACTGGGCCCGTTCGTGCGCAATTGTGCCGGCGATTGCTGCCAAGGGAATGACCACGGCCGCTCGCCAGATTCGCAGGCGGCCTTTCCTGGCGTCCATGGCGTGCGAGCGCATGGCGAAACCTCCCTGATCTTTCGTTGCCTGCCGGCTTATTTGACGCCGCCGGCATTCGTTCTCGGCGCAACCCAGTGTCGCACATTGCGGCATTTTTCCCCAATTCAAACCCTGCACGGGGTCATAAATATTTGTTATTCTGCCGCGCGGCTTCAGCATCCGCCTGAAGCTGCGGGGGCGAGCTCCATGCGCGCAGGACCTGATTTTCCTTCATTGCGTCAGCTTCGGGCATTCGAGGCGGTTGCCCGCTGCAAAAGCGTCGGGGGCGGAGCCAGGGAGCTTGGCTTATCGCAGCCCGCAGTCACGCAAATGATCGCGCAGCTCGAGTCCGTGCTCCGCGTGAGATTGCTCGATCGCCGCCGCAGCGGATCATTTCCGACGCCGCTCGGATCAGTGCTTCTCCCGCGGGTTCAGCGGCTGTTTGCGCACATTCAATCAGCGTTGCGCGACCCGATGATCGGCGCGTCACTTTCAGGTCGCGAGACGACCAGATCGGTCGAGAACAAGATTACGGATACGCACATCCGCGCTCTCACCGCGATCGCGGAATGCGGTTCCTTCGAGGCGGCCGCGCGCAGGCTCGACATATCGCAGCCGGCGCTGCATCGATCGGCGCGCGATCTCGAGCGCGTGGTCCGCAGAAGCCTGTACCAGCGCGTGGTGCGAGGATTGGCGCCAACCTCGCAGGCGCGCGAGCTCGCCCGCCGGCTGAAGGTCGCCTTCAGCGAGCTTGAATATGGCGCCGAAGAAATTCGGGCAGCGCAGGGAATCTTCACGTCACGCATAAAGGTCGGCAACATACCTCATTCCGGCACCCATCTGCTGTCCAAGGCGATCAGCCGATTTCTGGGCTTGTATCCGAGCGCATCCGTCCATGTCCGGGAGGGCCCCTACGAGGCGCTGCTCGATGGCCTGCGCGCGGGCGATCTCGATCTGCTGTTCGGGGTGCTCAGGCGGCCGGCCTGGGCGACCGACGTGCAGGAAGAATTCCTGTTCTCGAACCCCTATGCCATCTTCGTGGGCCGCGAGCACCCGCTCGCATCGGCTCGGACGATAAGCTTGCGAGAGCTGGCCGGCTACGATTGGATATTGCCCGCCCGCGGCGCTCCGCGCAGGGAGGCGTTTGAATGCATGTTTGCGAGCTCGTCTCGTTGCCCGACCGTCCGCATCGAAACCACCTCCCCGGGAATCTACAAATCCATCCTCGCAACCACCAACATGATTGCGTTGCTCTCGCGGCTCGAAGCGCAGCTCGGCGACGCCCTGACCATCCTTCCTTTCGACTCGTCCGCGCTGGCCCGAAGCGACGGTGTGGCGATGAGAGCGGATTGGCAGCCGACCGTCCTGCATCGACAGTTTCTCGAGCTGTTGCGAAAGCAGGCGGGGGCAATATCCCAAGCTGGGCCGCCCGAGCTCAAACGGCGATCGGCTGGTCAAGCCCTGTGAGGTGGTCAGAGATCATGCCCGCTATCCGGCGCCCCAATCCAGCTCACCTGCTCGCATTTACCGTGCTGCTGCTGAGCGTCGGCGGAGGGCCCGCGACCCTGATCGGCGGGGAGAGCTTCCCGTCGCGATCGCTGAAGATTGTCACGCCCTTTGCGGCCGGAGCCGCATCGGACATCGAGCTGCGTTTTCTTGCAGACCAGCTGTCGATTCGATTTCATGTTCCAGTCGTGGTTGACAACCAAACCGGTGCGGGAGGCGTCACCGCCGCCCGGTCTGTGATCAACGCTCCGCACGATGGCTACACGATCGCATGGGTCGGCAACAACACCGCGATCAGCGTCAGTCTGTTTGCGAAACCGTTCGACCCGCGCAAGGAAATGAAGCCGATCGTCGGCATCAGCGAGTTTCCCTACCTTTTCGTGACCAATGAATCCTCGTCCTACAAGACGCTTCAGGAGTTCATCTCGGCCGCCAGAGCCAGGCCGGGCACGCTCAACGTTGGGACTTCCAGCGCGGGCACCAGCAACCATCTCGTCGCTCTGCTGTTCAAATCGGTGCTCGGCCTCGACATCCTCGTCGTGCCCTATCGCGGCCCATCGGAGCTGTCGATAGCGTTGCTGCGCAAAGACGTCGACATCGTCATCAATCCCTATGGTGGGCTACGGCAAGGCATTACCGACAAGCAGATCCGCGCGCTTGCGGCCACGAGCTCTGCACGGCTCGACGAGCTGCCCGATGTTCCGACCATGGCCGAGGCCGGCGTTCCCGATTTCGAGATTGCATCGTGGAATGCGCTTTATGCGCCGGCAAATATGCCTGCCGATGCCATGGACACCATCCGTGAAGCCGTAACCGGCATTCTCTCTCAAGCCGGCGTGAAGGAAAAATTCCGTGAGATTGGGTTCGCGGCGCGCGCCTTGCCGCCTGATCTGCTGGACAGACGCATGCGCTCCGAGATCGAGCGCTGGGCGAAAGTCATTGCGGATTCGGGGATCGAGCGGCGATAGCTGTGGGGCCGAATTCGTTGCGAAGGAATTTCCTGACGATCCAACTGGAGCAACGTGGGGCGGCAACGCCACGGAGGTAGAATGGAAAAGAGCTTCCACTGGCCGCACGGCTACCGAATCGCAGTAACCGTCACAGTCATGCTGGAAACCTGGTCGGAGGGGAAGGCGCCGCCCTATTCAGTGCAGGCGAGCCCGCTCAAGCCTGGGACGGTGGATCTCGCGGGCATTGCCTGGGGCAGCTATGGTGGAAAGATCGGCGTCTACCGGATCATCAATCTGCTGAAGGAGCACGGGCTGAAGGGGACGTTCTGCGTCAACGGCCGCTGCGCGGAGATTTTTCCGGACGCAGTCGCTCAGATAGTCAAATCTGGCCATGACGTCGCCGGCCATGCATACCTGCAGGACCAGGTGCTCTCCGCGATGACGCCGGAGGATGAAAAGGCGACCATCGAGAATTGCCTGGCGCTGCTGGAGAAGGTCTCCGGCATGCGGCCGAAGGGCTGGGTCAGCCCGAGCATGGCTTTCACGCCGCACACCCGCGATTTTCTGGCCGCGCAGGGCATGCTGTGGCACGGCGACGCTCGAGATTCCGATTTGCCGCGGGTCGTGGACACCAGCAACGGTCCCATCGTCCACATTCCGGGCAGTGATTTCACGGACAACCGCGTCCTGAGATCCAGCTCGCTGGACCTTTGGGATGTCTACCGGGAGACGTTCGACTATCTCTATTTGCGCGAGCCCGGCTCCTTTCTGCCGTTGTCCATGCACTGCCAGTTCGGCGGGCGCCCGATGATCACCGCGATCTTTCACAAGATATTCAGCTACATGCGCCAATTCCCAGAGGTCTGGTTTGCTTCCTATGGCGACATAGCGCAGTGGGTGATGGACAATAAGCTCGAGGCCGATCCGCGGCGGCTCCTGAAGGCGTAATCGAGGCGTTTCTGCGCGCGGGGGCTGCGTCGAGCTGGTGTAGCCCGGATGAGCGGGGCGCCACGCGGTGGCGCGCCGCGATATCCGGGGTGCCCCGCATGTCGGCATCGGGCCGCGCCTTTGGCGGACCCCGATGCCTCATGCGGGCTACAAGAGTGCAACTAATCGCGCATCGCCCGCGCAAGCCCGATGATCAGATCCTCGATGTCTCGCAGCCCGTTTGATCGCGGCGACCCCGCCATGTGCGGCGTCAGGACGACGTTATCGAACGCAAGCAGCTCGTCATCAGGCCGGCCGGGTTCCTCGTAAAGCGGGTCGAGAGCGAAACCGCCGAGCTGACCGGAGCGCAGCGCGGCGACGAGCGCATTGCGCTCCACGAGGTCTGCCCGCGAGACATTGATCAGGCAGGCGCCCGGCTTCATGAGCGCCAACCGCTTGGCGTCCATGAAGTTCCGGGTCGAAGGACCGCCGGGAAGCTGCGGAACAACCCAGTCGCTTTGGGCCAGCAACGCGTCCAGCGGCCGATAGGTTGCGCCAAACGTCTCCTCTTCGATCGATGACAGCCGCGTGCGCTGAAAATACGCGATGCTCATTCCGAAAGCCGTCGCGCGCACCGCGATCTCGCGGCCGATCTCTCCGAGGCCGATGATCCCGATCGTGCTGCCATTCAAGCTGCGGGTCCCGCCGATGCGCCCGAAATTGGCGCCCGGCACATGCCTGCGGTCGAAAGGGTGGTACGGCAAATTCGCGGCCGAAAGCCCTTCGATGTTGATCAGCCCGTGGATGCGATGGAGGCGTCTTGCGAGCGTGAGCATCAGCGCGAAGGCGTGCTCCGCGCAGGCGATGTTGGCGCGCCGGCGCACGCTGAGGACCGTGACGCCCGCGGCGGCGCAGGCCGCGACGTCGATGTTGCGCAGGACGGCGCCGTATTTGTGCACCACCTCGAGATGAGGCGCAGACGCAAGCTCCGCCTTGCCCACTGCGAAGGACTCGACGACGAGGGCGCGCGCAGTTGGAAGCTGGGCACCCAGATCCGCATGCGAAGCCACGAGCCGGACGTCGCTCGGATAGAGCCCTCCTGCGCGCGCCCTGATCTTGTCGCACCAGCCCGCAAAATCCGGCTCGTCGGGCGACATGAAGTCGGCAAAAGCGGCGCGTCTCTTCTCCGGCGTGGCGGGATCGAGCACCACGCCGATCAGGCGGGTCCAGGGATCGTCTTCAACGACCAATGTGGGGGGATGCGAAGGCATGCAATGAACGTCGTTGGAGACAGGTCGCCCTGCGCGGACGGGATAGAGCTAGCAGGACAACCCGGCCGGCGGTAAGATGACTTGTTCGTTTGCGCAATCTAAGGGACACGCATGCTGAAGGAATACCACTACGATGATCTCATCCGTTGGCCGCGTGGGGAGCGTGCCGCCGTCTTCTTGAGCTTCGACTTCCAGGGCGGCGAGGATGTGAAGCCCGACAAGAACGGCTTTCTGAACTACGAGATGTGGAGCCAGGGTGAATACGGTCCACACCACGCGATTTACCGATTACTGCGTATTCTGAAGGAAGAAAACATCAAGGCTACCTTCCTGACCTGCGGCGCCATCGCCGAGCGTTTCCCGGAGGCGGTGCAGGCCATCCTCGACCACGGCCATGTGGTGGAAGGCCACGGATACAATCACGAGATCGCCCGTTATCTGCCGCGCGAGCAGGAAGACGAGGTGATGAAGAAGACCATCGCCATGATCCAGAAGCGCACGGGGCGGCGCTGCTATGGCTGGCGTTCATGCACGCAGAGCACGGGCACCATCGAGCTTCTGATCGAGAACGGCTTTGTGTTCAACACCAACTGCTTTCATGAGGAGCTGCCGTTTCTCTGGGAGAAGGACGGCAAGATCCTGGTCGAGCTGCCGCGCCAGCCGTTCGGCGACGGCACGCTGTTTGGTCACCGGCACGGCGAATACGGCAATCCCTATCACGGGCTTGAGACCTGGAAGGCGTATTTCGACGAGCTCTATTGCGAGAGCAGCGCGGAGCAGCCGAAATACATCCCGTTCACTATGCATCCCTATATCATCGGCCGGCCCGGGCGCACGCTGGCGTTGCGCGGCATCATCCAGCACATGAAGAAGGCCGGAAGCCTCTGGTTCCCCACCGGCATCGAGCTTGCCGAATGGTGCATCGACAACGTGTTCCAGGCTGAATGCCGGAAGCTGCGCGCCGCGGCCGGATAGCGCGAACCATCAGTGCTGCGGCCGCCCTCGCCGCGGCCGTGCTGTCGGATCTACCGACCCAGGCTCAGGGCGTTGCGGAGTTTTATCGCGGCAAGACCCTGCGGATGGTCGTAGGCTACGGGCCGGGCGGAGGCTACGACATTTACGGTCGGCTCGTGGCCGAGTTTCTGCCGCGCCATCTGCCCGGCAATCCGACCATCATCACGCAGAACATGCCGGGGGCAGGTAGCTTCGTGGCAGCAAGATATTTGTACGAGGTCGCGCCCAGGGACGGCACGGTCTTCGGCAGTCTTGCCCAGACGCTGGCGCTGGACAGCATGACGAGCACCGGTGCCCGGCTCGACGTGGCCAGGATGCCGTACATCGGCCGCGTGGTGACCAACATTGACGTCGGCGCTGCGCTGCCGAAGTCCGACATCACCTCGTTCGAGGACGTTCGTGGCAGGCCATACAATGTCGGCGCCTCCGGCGGCAGCTCCACCACGGTGCTGTTTCCGACCGCGCTCAAGACCTATGCCGGGGCCAAGTTCAAGCTGATCCGCGGCTATGGCGGCACCAGCGACATCGTGCTCGCGATGGAAAGGGGCGAGGTGGACATTGTCGGCGCTTACGGACTTCCCGGCATTCTTGTGAGCCATGCCGGCTGGGTGTTCCGCGGCGAAGCGGTCATCCTGTATCAGGCCGCGCTGAGGCGGCATCGCCTATTGCCGAACGTGCCGACGCTGCCGGAGCTCGCGCAATCCGAGGAGGGGCGCGCGGCGCTGCGCGCCGCCGCCAGCACCGGCGAGATCGGCCGCTCCATTCTCACCACCCCGGGCGTGCCGCCGGAGAGAATCGCGGCGCTGCGAACCGGGTTCCAGGCGATGCTCAAAGATGCGGACTTCCTTGCAGCCTGCGAGAAACGGAACCTGATGGTGGATGGCGGTGCCGGGGAGGAAATCGATGACATCGTCCGCGCGACCCTGCGGTTGCCGCCGGCAGTGGCCGAGAAGATCGGGCAGATGATGCAATAGCAACACCGCAGTGTGGTGGGGGGTTCTCGGACGCGCCGGCATGCCGGCCGAGCTGACGGAAAAGATCTATAGCGACCTTACCGTGGCGCTGCGCGATCCCGCCGTGGTTGATTACCTGAAGAAAACAGGCGCGTCTCAGGTCGGCAGCTTGCCCAAGGATTTTGAAGCCTTCATGCGCGCCGAGGCGGACAAATGGGCGCCGGTGCTGAAGGACGCAAACATCACGCCGCAGTAATGGCGTGCAAAATTGAACCACGTTCCCGCGCAGCGATTGGGGAGCCATTGACATGATTGCGAACGCCGCTTTCCGTGTATCCCAGGAATGCCGAGGTGATCGAGGCGATGCGGATCGGTGCCGCCGATGTGGCCTTCACCAATGCTTCGCCGGCGCGCCAGAAGGAGATGAACTTCGGCCCGCACTTCCTTGCAATTGAGCTCGGCTACCTGGTGCGCAACGGCTCGGCCGTCGCGCGCTCGGCCGACGTGGACAAGAACGGGGGCCGTGTCGGCGTAACGGCCGGCAGCACGTCCGAGAGCACCTTGTCACGCGATCTCAAGCGCGCCGAGGTGGTGCGCGTGACGACGAACCAGAACGGCGCCGAGTCCCTGGCGGCCGGCAAGCTCGACGCCTTTGCTACCAACAAGGCGACGCTGTTCGACCTCGCCGACAAGACGCCCGGAACCAAGGTCCTGCCCGACCGCTGGGGCGACGAGCGTCACGCCATTGCGTTCCCGCATGGGCGCGAAGCTGGCGCGGCTTTCATCAAGACCTTCACCGAGGATGCGATTGCCAAAGGATTGGTGAAGGCCGCGATGGAGCGTGCCGGCTTGCGCGGCGCGATCACGCCAGAGGTGAAATAGGGGGCAGAAATGGATCGACGCAAATCCTTGAGGGGCATGGACGGACTGCTCGCCGGCGCAAGCGTTGCGGGTCTCGATGTAATTTTGAAATCCAATCGGAAAATCCCCTAAGCGGCCGCCTGAGCCACTGTCATTCTCAGGGGAGCGAGCCTGAGTGCCAAAACGCTCAAGCCGCCCGCCGCCAATACGGCGGCAACGAGATATGAGCCGGCGGCCAGATTTCCGGTCTGAGCAGTGATGAACCCGAAAATTGCGGGCGCGGTAAGACTGCCAATCTGACCGACACTGCTGATGAATGCGATGCTGCCTGCCGATTCGGTTTCCGAAAGAAACCGTGTAGGGATCGTCCAGAACAGGGCGGTGGCCGAGAGATAACCAACGGCAAGCAGGGCGAGACAGCCCACGGCCATGAGCCAATGGGATGCGGCCGGCACCATTGCCAGCACGCCGGCAGACGCAATGAATGCCGCGCCGGCGAAATGCCAGCGCCGTTCGAGGGTCCGGTCCGAATTGCTGCACAGGAGCAGCATGCCGCAGGCTCCCACCGCGTAGGGAATCGCCGAGAGCAGCCCGACATGCAGCACGTTTGCAACGCCCGATCTTTGGATGATGGTGGGAGCCCAGAAGTTCAGAACCATGCCCGCCCAGGTGATCGAGAAGTACCCGAACGTTGCGATCCACAGCTTCGGCATCTTGAGCGCGGATAGGAATGCCCGCAGCGGAGAGTGCGAGCCCTTGTCGACTTGAGCGGAGAGCTTTGAGATCAGCAGCTCCTTCTGACCTGCAGTCAGCCACCGCGCGTCGCGCGGCCGATCGTCCAGCACGAAAAAAGCCGCAATGCCGAAAGCGATCGGCAAAAATCCTTCTATCAGAAAAAGCCATTGCCAGCCTTTGAAGCCCTCCACTCCGGCCATGTGCTGCATGATCCAGCCGGAAGCGGGTCCGCCGAGAATTCCCGACACCGCTATGGCAAGCACGAAAAACGACATGACTCGTCCGCGCAGCTGATGCGGGAACCAGTAGGTCAGATAAAGAACGATTCCGGGAAAGAAGCCGGCCTCAGCGGCTCCAAGCAGTATTCGAGCGACATAGAATTGCGTCGGGCTCGAGATGAATGCCATGGACATCGAGATGATCCCCCACAGGCACATGATCCGGGTAATTGTCTTTCGTGCTCCGATTTTCTGGAGCAGAAGATTGCTTGGGACCTCGAAAAGAATGTAGCCGATGTAGAATAGACCTACGCCCAGCCCGTAAGTCGCATCGTTGAGAGTCAGATCGCTCTGAAATTGGAGCTTGGCAAAGCTGACGTTTACGCGGTCAACATAGTTGAGGACGTAACAGATGAATATGAACGGGATGATTCGAAGGATAACCTTTCTGTAGAGGCCGCTTTCCTCATGCGTAAGCGCGAAGGCCAGCTTGGTGGACTCTGATGCATTCCCTTGCACTGGCTTGTCTCCTCCATCGAAGCTGGACCGCCCGTTGCGGCGGGTCTATGGAAACATATCACTCACTATGGAGCAGGGCCCCTGGCACCGCGGCGCGTTACGCTTACCTTTGACAACGGCCCGACCCCTGGAGTTACCGAGCGGGTGCTTGAGATTCTCGACCGGGCAGGCCTTCGGAGCACCTTTTTTGTCATCGGACAAAAGCTGAGAGCTCCGGCCGCGGCCGCTTTGGCGCGAGCTGCGCGTTCGGCAGGACACCGGATCGGCAACCACACGTTCACACACTCCGTCGCTCTTGGAGACCGTCCTACTGCGGACTATGCCGCCCGCGAAATCGGTGATACTCAGGCTTGCATCGGAGATTTGTCTCATCCCGATAAGCTGTTCCGACCGTACGGAAACTCCGGTCGCATTGGACCCCATCTGCTCAGCAGGCCAGCGCTCTCCTACCTGCTCAGGCATCGCTTCCGCACTATCATCTGGAATTGCGTGCCCGGCGACTGGAAGGATCCGAATGGGTGGGTGGAGAGCTGCATTGCGCAGGTCGAGGCGCGTGACTGGAGCGTGGTCGTCCTGCACGACATTGAGAGCGGATGCCTGCCGCGGCTGCCGGAGCTCCTGCAGCGCCTGGCCGATATGGGGACCATCCAGGAACAAGAGTACTCGGAAGACGTGACTCTGACGCGGGCGGGTCAGACCGTCAGCATGTCGCCATCGTACATCGCCGACTGACGGCTGTCGCCGGCACACCGTGGGGTCGCTTCGGCCGGTCGCGATGCCGAGGCCGCGGCTGGAGACTGGAACTAACCGAAAGCTGCCCGATTTAGTGGTCCGAAAGGGAAGTAGAGCCATGACCCTGCTGAAATGGGCGCTGATAATGTTCATTGTCTCGGTGGTGGCAGCCATCTTCGGCTTCACCGACCTCGCGGCCGCCAGTGCGGAGGTCGCACGATTCCTGTTCTATATCTTTCTTGTTGTATTCCTTATTCTTCTCGTATTGGGACTTTTGGGGGCTCGGGCAGCGCGCGGCCCCTAGCGAGAGACCTGATCTCGCCGCGACCGCGGCTTTCTTCGCCCGCTCGGCACAGTGCCGATCAGCGGTGCGTAGGTATTTTGCCGTTCATTTGCAGAACCGGAGCCCGCTCATGACCGCCCTCGCCCTCGCGGCGGCCCAAGGCAACCCGGCCGGGGGGAGATCAGTTATCATTGTGGAACCCAAAAGGGTTGCCCGTGCTGAAAGAAGCGTAGCATGGCTTCCATGTTCGACGTGCCGGGCCGCGCGGCTTCGCCAAACCGTCCCCGAGGTACAAGCGAGGCAGATATCGCAACGGTCGCGGGGGCTGCTTGGCCGGGGATGCCGAAGACTCCTTCCGAGCACATTACTCTCATCGCGCACTACTACCGTGCTGAGATGGCGCGCATGTCGGGTTGGCGCGATCGCATCGATCGCACGACCAATTGGGCGATCACGGTTGCGGGCGCCATGCTTTCGGTGTCGCTATCGACGTCCACGGCCCACCACGGCGTGCTGCTCTTTGCGATGATCCTGGTGCTGCTCCTGCTGGTGATCGAATCGCGGCGGTATAGGTTCTTCGACGTCTACCGGGCACGGGTGCGCCTGCTCGAAAGGCAATATTTTGCGCGCATCTTCTCGGCCGGCGGCGAGAGCGATCCCGAGTGGACGCGCGTCTTGAGCGATGATCTGAAAAAGCCGGTGTTCCTGATGAGCTACGGGCTGGCGTTCTCCCGCCGTCTGCGCCGCAATTACGTCTGGATGTTCCTGATCCTGCTGCTTGCCTGGCTTCTCAAGATCAGCACGCCCAAGCTCATGCCGGATGGCACGCCCGGCCATTTCGCCCATTCGGTTTCCGAATGGGCGGTCGGCGCCGGGATCGGCCCCGTGCCCGGCGGCGTGGTTGTCCTTGCAGTTGCGGCGTTCTACGGCTGCATCCTCTACGCGGCGCTGCGCCGCGACCCCGGTGAAGGCGAGCTCGCGATCGGCGAGGTGCACGTTTGAGTCCGGGTTAATTCACCATCCCCAGGACACGCGGCAGCCACAGCGATATCTCCGGGATGTAGGTCACCATGACAAGAAATATCAGCATCACGCTCAACCACGGCAGCACTGCGATGGTAAGCTCGGTAATGCCCATCTTGGTGATCCCGGAGGCCACGTAAAGGTTGAGTCCGACGGGCGGATGGCAGAGCCCGACTTCCATGTTGACCGCCATCAGGATGCCGAGATGCACGGGGTGCACGCCCAGCGCCGCCGCCATGGGGAACAAGATCGGCGCCATGATCAATACGATCGCCGCGGGATCCATGAAATTGCCCGCAGCGAGCAGCACGATATTGGTGACGAGAAGGAAAGCCACCGTGCCGAAGCCTTGCGCGGTCATCCACTCGGCCATGGACTGGGGGATCTGCTCGGAGGTGAGCAGCCACGAGAACACCGCCGCATTGGTGATGATGTAAAGGATCATCGCGCTCATGGATGCGGCCTTCAGCAGCACCGCCGGCACCTCGGAGAGCTTGAGCTCCTTGTACACGAAGACCGCGATGAAGAAGGCGTAGACCGCGGCAACGGCGGCCGCTTCGGTCGGCGTGAACAGGCCGGAATAGATGCCGCCGAGCACGAGCGCGATCAGGAACAGCCCCCAGAAGCTCTCGCGGAAGGCGCGGTAGCACTCGCCCCAGCTGGCGCGCGGCATGCGCGGATAATCGTTGCGCCAGGCGCGATACCAGGTCATGGCGCCGAGCATGGTGGCGAGCATCAGCCCGGGCACGATGCCGGCGATGAAGAGCTGCCCGACCGAAGCGGAATCCACGACCGCGCCGGTCGGCCCGCGCGGCTGCATGCCGCTGGTCGCCACTGCGAAGATGACGAGGTTGATCGAAGGCGGAAACAGGATGCCGAGTGCTCCCGAGGTCGCGATCACGCCACCGCCGAAACGCGGCGGATAACCTTTCTCCAGAAGCGCCGGCAGGATGATCGAACCGATCCCCACCACCGTGGCGACCGACGAGCCGGAGATGGCAGCAAACAATGCGCAGGCGACGACGCCGGCGAGCCCAAGCCCGCCGTACCAATGCCCGATCATCGAGGCGGCAAACGCGATCATGCGGCGCGCCACCCCGCCCGAGGTGAGAAAATTCCCCGCCAGGATGAAGAACGGAATCGCCATGATCTCGAAGCGATCGATGCTGGTGAATAGCTTCAAGCCGACCATCTTCGGATCGACGCTCGAGAGAATGAACAGATAGGTGAGGACGGAAAGCCCCAGCGCGATGGAGATCGGCATCCCGGTCGCCATGAGCGCTAGCAGCATTGCAAACAGCAGGCCTGCGCGCACGGAATGGGAGAGATCGATGAGGTCGAGCCGGGCGGCAAAGCAGATGGCGGCGAGCGCAATCGGGATGACGACGATCAGTGTCGACATGAGCGCGGCTGCGCGCGGCCGCATCGGCGCCGGCTCGAGGAGATGCGGAAGCGCGGTCATCGCGCCGGCTCCGGAAGTGGCGCCGCACCTTCATGCGGAGCCTCGTACTCGACTCCATGCCCGGTATGCGGGACGGTTCCGGTCTGAAGGTAGCGCCACATCACCTGGAGAAACCGGAAGCACATGAGATAGGAGCCGAGCGGGATGCACAGATAAATGATCCAGCTCGGCCATTCGAGCTCCTGCGAGACCTGGTCAGGGTCGAGCTCGTAGACGTAGATCGCGCCGAGGGTGCCGATCACGCCGGTGAACAGCGCGCCGCACAGGAGCGCGAACACGATCACCGGCTTGCGCGTTGCGGGAGTGAGCTGCTTGACGAAGACATCGACGCCCACATGGATGCCGGTGCGCACGCCGAGCGCGGCGCCGAACTTCGCCATCCACACGAACATGTAGGTGGCCAGCTCCTGCGCCCAGGAGAGGTTGATGGCCGTGAGCGAGAGGTAGACCCACTCCGCCGCATCCCTGATCCAGGTGAGCCCATGAGCACCGGCCCAGGTCGCCAGCCCCGCGGAATTGCTGGCGCCGTAGCGGTGCACGACGGCGACGAAGGTTACGATCGTCGCCGCCCCCATGAGGAACACGACGATCCACTCTTCCAGCCGATCGAGGATGCGATCGAGCACGGGCTACCCCGGATCGATCTCAGAGCGGAGACTCCATACCTACCCCTGAAAGGGGGA
>DASXIG010000169.1:0-6723 GCA_036498105.1 Xanthobacteraceae bacterium
AGTGATTCGCGCGCAGTGGCACCTCTCATGCTTGAGCATTGCGGGGCAGGTCGCCTGCTTTGGTCATGCGCTCAGCCGCGAAGCGAGAGCGGCGTCCCTTGGCAAGCAGCGCGTGCAGTAAGTGGCATGTTTTTTGCTTAGCTGCACATGCTTCATAAGTGCGTTCATTTTGCTGTGCGTTGTCCCCGGATTTGATTGCAGCACGGAGGCTGGACATGTGCAAGCTCGCCCGGATTTCTGTTGCATTCGTGATGGCTGTATGCGGCTCGACCGTCAGTCCTCTGCTGCTTCCTTGCAATGCGATCGCACAGGAGCATCGTCATCATCCGCCGCAGGATATGGCACTGCATGAGAAGTTCTACTCGACCTGGTTCATGCCGGACCAACCGAGCAAGTCGTGTTGCAACAAGGCCGATTGCTACCCGACCGAAGTGAAATATCACGATGGCCAGTGGTGGGCGCTGCGACGAGAAGATCAAAAATACATACCGGTCCCGTGGCAGAAGGTTGAAGTCAACCGGAACAACCCGGACGGTCGTAATCATCTCTGTGCGCCGCCGCCTTCTTCGAATCACGCTCCGAACACCGTGTTCTGTTTCGCTCTCGGAGGCGGGACATGAGCGAGTTGTAGCTCTGTCTCGCCGCGGCTCCTACTTCAGCGGCGTCAAGCCGTATGGGCGAGCACGTGCTCCGCTATTTCAGCCCGTGTCCCGACCCAGATGTCCGGCGCGGATACCGCCTGCTCGATTATCTTCTCGTAGTAATGGGCACCGCGGGAGTGGCCGCAGATATGCGCATGGCCGGTGACGTCGATCATCCTCAGCTCGTCGTGCCGCGCGCGTGCAATCCCGATCATTTCGTTGAATGCCTCGAGCATCGAGGCCGGCGCGCTGCCGTATTTCATGGACGGCATGTCATTGACATCGTAAGAAAGCGGGATAGCGACGATCTGCTTGCCATCGAACCTTTGCACGTACGGAAGATCCGAATCGAACACATCGCCGTACCAGCGATAGCCCGCCTCCGCCAGGAGCTTTGGCGTGGTCATCTTTGAGGTGCCGCGTGGGCTGAGCCAGCCCTGGATTTTTTGCCCGGACACCCCCGCCAGGAGCCGGCTGCAGCGCTCGATGTTCCTGCGTTCTTCCTCCTCCGAGAGCAGCGCCGGAATGACATCCATCGCATAGGAATGCGAGAGCACTTCATGCCCGCCTTGCGCAACCGCTTTCACCGCCTCGGGCGCGCGTTCCGCAATGACGGCGCTGGTCATGACGCTCGCTGTCGCGCCATGGCGCGCGAGCGCCGCGAGCAACCGATAGATGCCGGTCCGCACCCCATAGGCGGCCCAGGAAATTGCCATGGTGTCGAGAACACCGGGCGGCAGCGGATTGCCCATTGGGCTGATACCGGGCGCCTTGCCATCCGACCAAGCCTCGAGACACAGGTTGAACACGACCGCGATGCGTTTTCCGTCCGGCCACAACCAGTCTGGATTCGGCATTGCTCTGGCTCAAAACTTCAGCGGTCTCGCCTGCTGTACCTGAGGCAGCGTTCGAACTGCTGCGAGCACGTGCGACGGCAACTCGCCGTCGATCTCGACTAATGCCACAGCATTGCCGCCCGAGGTATCGCGGCCCAGATGAAACGTCGCGATATTGATGCCGGCATCCCCCAGGGTCGATGAAAACCGCCCGATGAAGCCTGGCTTATCCATATTGGTGAGATAGATCATGTTGGGACCGAACCCCGCATCCATGCGGATACCCTTGATGTTGACGATGCGAGGCTTCCCATCGGCAAACACCGTGCCCGACACGAAGCGGGACTGACGCTCCGTCACGATGTCCACCGTGATCAGGCTTTCGTAATCGTGCGCAGCCGCGCGCGTCGTCTCCTCGACCACAATGCCGCGATCCTTCGCAATCCCGGGCGCGGACACGACGTTGACCTCCTGCAGCATGGGACGCAAGAGCCCGGCAATCGCCGCCGAGGTGAGCGCCCTGGTGTTCATGCCCGCCACCACGCCTTCATAGGAAAGCCGGACGGTCTTGATGCCGGTCTCGGTCAATTGGCCGGCAAAAGAGCCGAGCTTTTCCGCAAGCTCGATGAAGGGGCGCAACCGCGGCGCCTCCTCTGCGCTGATGGAGGGAAAGTTCACCGCGTTGGAGATGGCACCGCGCAGCAGATAGTCCGACATCTGCTCGGCGATCTGCAACGCGACATTCTCCTGCGCTTCGGTGGTCGCCGCACCGAGATGAGGCGTGCATACCACGTTGGGATGTCCGAACAGCACGTTCCCGGTGGCCGGCTCCTCCGTGAACACGTCGAAGGCGGCGCCGGCAACATGACCGCGATCGAGCGCAGCGCGCAGCGCCGCTTCATCTACCAACCCGCCGCGGGCACAGTTGATGATGCGTACGCCTTTCTTCATGGCGGCGAGCGCCTTCGCATCGATGATGTTTTTTGTTTTTTCAGTGAGCGGCGTATGCAGCGTGATGAAGTCGGCACGGTGAAGAAGCTCGTCCAACGAGACCTTTTCGAGCCCGAGATCCTGTGCGTGCTCGGGCGCCAGGAATGGATCATAGGCGATTACCTTCATCTTCAACCCGAGCGCCCGGTTCGCCACGATTGATCCGATATTGCCGCAACCGATGATGCCAAGCGTCTTGCTGGTGATCTCCACACCCATGAAGCGGTTCTTCTCCCATTTGCCGGCCTGGGTGGAGGCGTCCGCCTGCGGGATTTGGCGCGCCAGCGCCAGCATGAGCGTGATGGCGTGCTCCGCGGTGGTGATCGAATTGCCGAAGGGAGTATTCATCACGATGATCCCTTTGGCGGTCGCCGCGGGAATGTCCACGTTGTCGACTCCGATACCAGCGCGTCCGATCACCTTGAGGTTCTTCGCATGGGCCAGAATGCCTGGCGTCACCTTGGTCGCGGAACGAATGGCGAGCCCGTCGAACTCGGCTACGAGCTCCGCAAGCTTCTCCTTGTCGGCGCCGAGCTTGGGCTGGAAATCCACCGCGATCCCGCGATCCTTGAAAATCTGCACCGCCGCGGGAGAAAGTGCATCAGAGATGAGAACTTTCGGTGCCATATACGGCCTCAACGTAGCTGGAGATGCCAATCTGAAGAGGGTGCAGATCTGAAGAGGGTAACCGCCGCGAGCAGACGATGCACTCGCCCATGCATCGCGATCGGCTGCCGCGCCCGCGTTAGCATGCCGGCTTCGGGCGAGGCAATTCGTCTGAAATGTCAGGCCGCCCGAGCGAGGGCATCTTTGCTTTGGGCAAATGCCCAGTCGAGCCAGGCGGTCAGCGCCTCGAGGTCGGCGCGCTCGACCGTCGAGCCGCACCAGATACGCAAGCCTGAAGGCGCGTCGCGATGCGCATCGATATCGTAGGCGACGCCTTCCTTCTCCAGCGCCGCGCCAATAGCCTTGACGAAAGCGGCCTGCGCCTCGGCCGAAAGCTTTGCGACGCGCGGATCCACGATCTTCAGGCACACGGAGGTGTTCGATCGGGTGGCGGGATCCTTCGCGAGGAACTCGATCCAGGGGGTCGAGCGCACCCAGTCGGCGATAACTTTGGCGTTGCCGTCGGCGCGCGCCATGAGCGCCTTGAGACCTCCGATCGACTTCGCCCAACTGAGCGCGTCGATATAGTCCTCGACGCACAGCATCGAAGGCGTGTTGATAGTTTCCCCTTCAAAGATTCCCTGGTTCAGCTTGCCCGCCTTGGTCAGCCTGAAGATCTTCGGCAGAGGCCAGGGCGGAACATGGCTCTCCAAGCGCTGGACCGCACGCGGCGAGAGTATCAGCATGCCGTGTGCCGCCTCGCCGCCGAGCGCTTTCTGCCAGGAAAACGTCACCACATCGAGCTTGCGCCAGTCGAGTGCCTGAGCGAAGCAGGCCGAGGTGGCGTCGCAGATGGCAAGGCCCTGGCGCTCTGCCGCAATCCAATCAGCATTCGGCACGCGCACGCCGGAGGTGGTCCCGTTCCAGGTGAAGACTACGTCGGAGGCCGGGTCAACCTTGGCGAGATCGGGAAGCTCGCCATAGGCAGCCTTGAGGATTGTGACCTCCCTCAGCTTGAGCTCCTTGGCGACGTCGGTCACCCAGCCTTCGCCAAAGGATTCCCACGCCAGCATGGTCACGGGCCGCGAGCCGAGCAGCGACCACAGCGCCATCTCGACCGCGCCCGTATCGGAGGCCGGCACAACGCCGATGCGGTAGTCCGGCGGGACTTCCAGCACTTCACGGGTGAGATTGATGGCGCGCTTGAGCTTTGCCTTGCCGAGCTTCGAACGGTGTGATCGTCCGACCGCTGCATCGGTAAGAGCCGACAGGCTCCAGCCCGGACGCTTGGCGCAAGGGCCGGAAGAGAAGTGCGGGACTGCCGGGCGCACGATTGGCTTGGCTGCAGTCATGATCCATACCTTCCGGAGCCGCTTCCGCCGGGCGCGGTTCCCCCCGACTTCAGCACTCTGTGGTCAGAGAACGATGAATACGTGACCCGAGCACATGCCGGGACGGCTCGTCGCGCACGGGCTTAAGGAGGACGCCCGCCGAGGTCAAGCTGGTCGAGCGGTCAGAACTTGTACCCCATCCCCACGCGCCCGGTCTGGACAATGGCAGTGATATTCCAGATGGGCGAAAAAGCCACCGCTTCGTACTCGGCGCGCAGGAAGACGTGCGGCATCACCATGACCTCAAGCCCGCCGCCGAGCGCCCATCCAAAGAGGAAAGCACCGGTCCGCTTGTCGGCTTCGCTATAAGCAAATGGAATGCAAGGTGGAGCGGCGGCCGGATCGCATGCAAGGGGGTCCGGCGCCGGCGTCGGATCCTGCTGCCCCACGACCGTGGCTGTGCGGGCGAGATCGGCCCGCCCGACTGCAACTCCGACCGTCACATACGGCAGGAGGTTGCCCACCTCCCACCCCGCGCGCCCCCGCAAGGTCAGTATATCTGTGATGCGCATCGACGCAGTGCCGGTGAGGTTGACGTTGTCGACGTGACTTCCATCACTGGTGGTGAGCAAAAGCGGCGTGACCGGCGCGGTGCCGAGGAAATTGGTCCGATTGTAGTTCGCCTCGACCCCGAGGATCAGGCTCTCCCAAGGGACATTGTAGCCCACGAAGAACCCGAAGCTTGTGCTGCTCGGATGCGCCTTGCCGAGCACCTGCCAGGTGGAAACGGACTGTGTGGCCTCGAGCGCGGTCTGACGCAGCTCGTGCGCCACCAGGTCCTGGGTGGCGGTCGAGAAATCCATGGTGGTGGAGCCGAAGCCGACCTGCCCCCTGCGTAGAACCCACCCCAGCCCGAGCAACACGCGGGGGGATCGGGCGCGAAGGCGAAGCCTTGCGAGCCCCGCAGCGTGGGCAGCTCAAACTCCTGCGCGGCAGCCCCGCAGATCGAGGCCATCAGTCCAAGGGCAACGAGCAGGCAGCGCATCAATGCCTCGCGATTCGGCGATTTCCTTCAAGGGCTGCGACGATCATGATTGATTAACCTTAATGAGCGGTTAGCTGAACCGAACGACCGCGCAGCAAAGGGCATGAAGAACAACGAAAAAAATGAAGACGGCGCGGGAGGTCCCCGCGCCGTCTCCGTTAGCCGGTTTGCAGTGGACGCTCAGCCCTTGCGCATCAGCGGGGGAGCAAAGGTGGGCGGAGGCGGAGGAGCCTCCGGCGCCCCCAACAGGAACCGCACGCCGATCTTGAGCTCCTGCGCGGTAAACTGGGTCATGGTGTGGAACGCCAATGGGTTGCCTTGAGTGTTGTTGCAGCCGTTGAAAGTGCAATCGACGATCGGGGTGTCGATGTTGCCAAAGTTCAGATACCGGTACGCGAGCTCGATCTTCACGTTATTGGTCACATTGTAGGCGACGCCCGCATGCAGAGCCCAGGCCATGGTCCATCTCGAGTTGTCGGTGCTATTCCCGCCATTCGTGTTCGATGCGTAACCGAGCGCACTGAACCCGAAGGGAAAGCCGGTATCGGTGAAGCCTGCGATGGTATGGCGGGCCGCGCCTACACCGGCCCCAACGAAGGGCGTAAGACACCACCAGGTGCCGAGATCGACGTAGGCGTTCGCCATGACGACCCAGGCCGAATGCTGTCCCTGAATGAGGTCGAAGCAGGTCTGCGCCGGCTGGCCGGTGCCTATCGGCGGGCAGAAATCGTTGAAGCCGGAATAGGCGCCGATGACCTTGAGATCCGACGTCTTCCGATGCTCCCCGGTGATGTCGAATCGGAGCCAGTTGTTCCACTGATAGCCGACGCCGAAACCGATAAAGTCGGTGTCCCCTATATTCTGCTGAACGATCTGCCAGCTGGCGGGCCAGACGAAGTTGGGATTGGTCTGGTGGTGCTCGAAATCGTTGAATTTCTGGATTCCCATTCCGATATCGCCGCGCAGGTAGAACCCGCTCGTGACTGCTACGACCGGAGCCTGATAGACCGGCGGAGGGAGGGGGGAGGCAGATCGGCGGCGAGCGACGCGGTGTTCAACAGCGCGGCCGCACCCGCAAGACCAAAGATTCTTCCGACATACATGACTTCGCCCTTTCGTCCAACAGGGTCGCAATGACCACGGGGGATGAAACCAACGAAGCGCAGAATGCCAGCAAACTCTTAAAGGGCTCTTAACCTTACTTTTTAACCGCGAATATTAACCACCGCCCTTTCAGCTATCGCTCTTGTCATCGAGCTTGCCGATGTGGTGCT
>DASXIG010000170.1:0-3082 GCA_036498105.1 Xanthobacteraceae bacterium
TGCCGGAGGCGTTCGCAAACTTCATCCATCTCGGATTGATCGCGCGGACGGTGGCTGACCTCGCGCTCGGGCTCGACGTCGTTGCAGGTGCCTCTCCGGTAGATCCGCACAGCCTCACCCGTGCCAACCCGGATGCGGCAGTAACCCTTGCGCAAAATACGCTGCAAGGTGCCCGAGTGCTCCTCTGGATGAGGACCGGCAACGCACGCGTCGCCGAAGAGATCGTGGCTGCGACGCGCAACGCGGCGGATGTGCTCGCGCGCTTCGGCGCGCGCGTGACTGAAGCAGCCTGCCCGCTGGAGAATCCCGATCCGGTGTGGCGCACCTTGCAGCAGTCGAACTGGGCCGCACGCTTTGCGGCGCTCAAGCCCGCGGACCGCGCGACGCTCAGCCCGACGCTGAACGCCGGCATCGATGCGGGCCTCGCTTACCGCGGCCTCGACCTGCAACGCGCGCTCATCAAGCGCACCGAGTATTTTCGCGCGGTTCAGAATATTTTTGCGGAGGGGACCGATTTCATCCTGACCCCATGCGTCTCGGCGCCTCCCGTTGCCGCCGAGCACGACCTCGGAGCGCCTTTGATCATCGACGGGAAAGAGGCGGGCGACTTGCGTACGGAGTGGACGCCTTATCTCTCTCTGTTCGACCTCACCGGCCATCCCGCCATTGCGATGCCGGCGGGCTTTGCTGGCAACGGCGCGCCTCTTGGTGTGCAGCTTGTTGCACCATGGGCCCGCGACAGCGCGCTGCTCGCGGCTGCCGCGGCGCATGAGCGCGCGAGCCCTGCCCCGCGCCCGAGCATTGTATAGGGTGTCCCCTGGCTCCTTGCCGGACCGCTTCAAGGCGCTACCCATTGCCGGCCTGTGTCGCTATATACCCAGCGTCACATATCCAGCGACCTGGGCGCCCAGCCGCTGCGATGGAGTCCGGAGCGTCAGCCTTCAGCGCTGATTTCATCGAGGTGCCGCGCTCCGGCGAGCGTTTGGCACCTCTCAGGGACGGCCCGTGTAACAGGGAGAAACACACGTATCGATGAGCACCTATGACGACTCAGATTTTCGCGATCGCCTGAAGCGCGGCACCGAGGCAAAGAGCGCCATCCTGGAGAAGTTCAGGCAAGCGCTGGACCCCGACAGTCCGGCGGCGATTGAAAAGCGCCGCCAGCGAGAGGTCCTTGCCGCGGCGCGGGCCGAACGCGCAGCCAAGCGTGAGGCGACGCGCCAGGAGCAGGAACGCGAGCGCGCGCGGCAAGCCGAGCTCGAAGCGGCGGCGGCCGCGGAAGCGGCGCGCATTGCCGCCGAAGAAGCGGCGCGGCGGGCGGCCGAGGAAGCCGAGTTCGAGGCGGCGCGGAAGGTCGAGGACGCCGAACTCGACGCGGCACTCAAGGCCGATCAGAAGGCGGCGCGCGACGCCCGCTATGCCGCGCGCAAAGCAGCCAAGAAACGCCGCCGCCGGGGGCTGTGAACCCTTGCCCGCAGGGGCGACGCATTGCGTCGGCCTCGACCCACGGGCATGGAAGCAGATAGAGGGCGAGGCCATGCCTCGCCCCTATGCATTGGGTGATCGATGCGCTCCGCGCATCCGGAACGGGTGTTCTTTTTCCTGAGCGCCGGCTGGGGCCCGGTCGTCCGCACGCTCCCGATCATACACCGACTTGCTGATCGTGGTATTGCCAGCGCGGTCGCGATCGGGGGAGACATCGGTGCGAAAATTCGCGCAGCCGGCTGCGATGTCATCGAGCTCAGGCTTCCCGCATCCGACGCGCCGGCGGACGAGGTCCGAAACTGGTGGTCGCCTTACCACTATCTTGCATTCCACAACGTGGATTCACTTTTTGATCAGGTGAATGCTTACCGCAAAGTCATATCGGACGGTCATCCTGCGGTCGTGGTAACGGACATCAATCCGGTCGCTGCGCTCGCAGCAAGAGCGTTGCGCGTTCCCCACATCACCATCTCGCAATCGGTTTTCCTGCCGCAGCGAAGGACCGATTCCCGCCGATTCACAATACCCTCGGCGCTGCCCGCAATTGAAAAGGTGCTTGCCCGCTATGGCACAGACCGCATCGACTCCGCGGTGCATTTGGAGCTCGGCGAGGTTACGCTGGTGCCGTCCATTCCCGAGCTTGATCCGCTGCAGGATGCACCTCCATCGGTTCGGTACGTCGGGCCGATTTTGGGCAATCAGCTCGTTCCTCTTCACACCTCGCCGGAGCGGCCGCCGGCCGCAAGCGGCGGGCCGAAGATATTTGTCTATCCCGGACGTCCGCACGATGGCGTGGGACCGTCCGGGCAAGCACTCCTCAACGTAGCCTTGAGCGCGTTGCGCGATATCAAAGCGACGGCAACCATCGCGACCGGCGGCTTCGAGTTCGAAATTCCGGAATACGCAGGAGATCAGGTCGAGATTGTTCCCTGGCGCGTCATCTCACCCGCTTACAAGCCCGATCTGATCATCCATCATGGCGGGCATGGCGCGTGCCTGACTGCGCTCACCGCGGGTATCCCAAGCGTTATCGTGCCCACGCATGCGGAACGCGAATACAATGCCAGCCACCTCGCGGCGATGGGATGCGGAGATTTTGTTGCGGCCGATCAGATCGATGTGCCCCGCGTGCGGCATGCCATCGAAAGCGTGCTCAACACTCCTGCATATGCCGGCACCTGCACGCAATGGAGCGAGACCATCGCCGCTCGCGCATATGGAGGTGCTGATCTCGCCGCGCGGCTGATCGTGGAGATGATTGAAACCCACTCGGCTGGAACGCGCCGAAATCTGTAGGCTACTGCTGCTTGGTCAGCTCGGTGCACGACGCGACCCGCGAAGCCTGGGAGACATGGAGATAGCACAGCTCCATGCGATTGGGCGCCAGCATCGTCCCATGCGTATAACCTTCGTCGTCGGCCAGCAGGATGGCGCCGGTGCGCGAGATGACGGCAATCACCTTCTCGCTGCTGCGCGGGGACGAGAACGTGCCAGAGAAGCGGCGCCCGTCCTGCTTGTCGACCGTAAGCGTAAACGGCACGCTGCGGAGCTGCGGCTCGTTCGGCTGCCCCGCGGGATGGTGCGGGTTGCCGCCGCC
>DASXIG010000171.1:0-8609 GCA_036498105.1 Xanthobacteraceae bacterium
TGCGGTGTCCTCGAAAGGTCTAAAACGCCATCTCGGTCCACAACTCGTATAACTTAGACGTGTGGAGCGGAGCTATCTCGCGAAATTTGCGAAATTCGATGTATTTTTCGGACCATATCCTTGAAATACCAACCTAATTCCGATCGGCCCAGGGCATTTTCCGGAACAGTGGACGCCGGTTTTCCGCAGTAATGCGACCAAATCGGAAGTGCTGGAGCGCCTATCGATTCCAGCTCGAAAAGCGCTCCAGCGCTTTCGATTTGGTCGCATTACCGCGGAAAACCGGCATCCATTATTCCGGAAAATGCCCTGGCTCGATTGGAATTAGCTCGGTATTTCAATGATATAGCGCGAAAAATACATCGAATTTCTAAAATTGCGCGACCTAGCTCCGTTCTACACGTCTAAGTAACACCAGTTCTGGACCAAGATGGCGTTTCAACACTTGTCGAGGACACCGCATCGCTCGAACAAAACAAAACCCGGCGAGCCGATGGCGGACCGGGTCGGATATACCTCTCAAGGATGCCTATTCGTACTTGAGTCATGTTTCAATTGCAACACTTTTTTTCAACTTTCTTGGCTTTGCGACCTTCATCGCATGTCGTCGGCGCGTTGCGAACCATCGTCCGGTCCGCCTGCATTCGCGGTTTGCGAGGCGGAAGCCAATTCCTTGACCTTGGCCCGGATCGGGCCGAACGGACCCAGTCTGTGCTGCTCTGCGGGGAAACCGTCCGCATACGGGCCGTATGGACTATCGATCGGCTTCTGCAGCCGGACCGGATAATCCTGCTCGAGGTTCGCTTTCTCCGGCCGACTCTGGCTCACGATGTAGCCCGCAACGTCGTAGGCCTCCTCGTCCGTCAGCAAAGGGGAGTCGAAACGGGTGCCGAGCGGCATGTTGTGCAACGCGTAACCCGCGGCAGTCAGAAGGCGGCTCATGCCAGCGCCGTTGTTGTAGCTGTCCGGTCCCCAGAGCGGCGGAAACTGATAGCCCAGCCCGTTTTGCGCACGCTGTCCTGCCCCGTCTGGACCGTGACATGCCGCGCACAGTTTCGCGTAGGTCTGCGCGCCGCGGCCGGGATCGGCGGCGCGATCGGGTTCTTTGATCTGCAACGTGCCGGCACCGCGCAGCTTTGCACCGTCAGGGATGCCGGTGGAAAGCCAGCGCATATAGGAGGAAAAGGCCTTCATCTCGCGGCTCTCGAGCGGCAGTGCACGGCCGTTCATGCTGCGCTCCATGCAGCCGTTGACCCGCTCTTCGAGCGTGTCCACCGCACCCTCGCGCCCGCGGTATTGTGGGAACTGGCCCCAGACGCCCACCATGGGCATGGCATAAGGCTGGGTGCCGGCCTGCAAATGGCAGCTCTGACAAGCCAGATTGTTGCCGGAAAAACGCTTGCTCGCGTCCGCTACGGCCGGACCGATCTGGTTTGCCGTATCGGTGAACAACGCGTGCCCGTACTTGACGAGCTTGCCAAACGGATCATCACCGATATTTGCAATGTCGGGGGACTTCCATTGCGTCAAATCGATCACGACCGGATCTGCTGCTGCGATCTGATGGGCCCATAGCAAGCCACCCAGAGAAAGCGAAGCAACCTTGCGCGAGATGCGTTTCATGCCACCGACCTCACCGGGGTTACAGCATGTCCCGCAAAAGTGGGAACCACTTTTGCGAAAAAGGACATGCGCAACCTAAAGAAATAGAGCAGGAGGACGATCCGAAGAACAGTCATCCTGGTCTATGGAAAGCCGGAATCAATTCGCTGTTATAAGCGTTGCCCTCGACGTCGGCAAGCTCGGCATTGCGGCATGCCGTGCGGTGGTCACGGTGTGCCTGCAGTCGGCTGCGAATGGTGCGCGCATTGACTTAGCCCCTATGAGGGGTGCAAGACGGCGAAGCCTCACTCGACGGCGCGCGGCTGCGTCATTCGCGTGTGCGATAATAGAGTCATGCGGGAGGCAAGATAATGTATGCGGCATCAGCCCCTGCGCGGGCGCACATGGATGCGTTGCTCGACGAAGCGCTCAAGCAGACGTTTCCCGCGAGCGATCCCGTCGCAATCAATATCGAAACTGCGTCAGATCGACGGCGAACGCAATCCGGCGCGGAGAGACTCCGTCCCGCTTATCGCGGAAGCCGCGGAGATGACCGGTTCCGGCCGGATGGATGGCACGCCGTGACCCCCAGAATCATCACCAGCGATGTAGCTGGCCTCCTGGAATTTTTGAAAATTGTGTTCGATGCGGAGGGTGAGCTCCGGTCCGGCGCGCCTGCGGAGGTGAAGATCGGCGACTCGATCGTGATGGTCAGCCATGGCGACGGCGTTCGGCCCGCCATGGCGGCATTCCTTTACGTTTATGTCGAGGACGCAGACGAGACATACCGGCGGGCGGTAGCTGCAGGCGCCGAATCGATCGAGCGACCTGCGGACATGCCGTATGGGGACAGACGAGCGACGGTTCGGGACGCGTGGGCGAACATCTGGCAGATCGCGACTTGCCGCACGGGGTGAGACAACGCCTAGTGTCCCGATTCCGAAATTCGTTTCATTCGCGCGGCAAGCTCATTTACGAATTTCGGAATCGAAGGACACGAGCAAACCCATGATTCTAGTGTGGCTTTGGTTCAGAAGTCCGCAATCGGGCGCGCCGCAAGAAATGATGCGGACTTCTGAACCGCCACACTAGGTCGCCGAGCTAACCAGCCCCTTTCCGAAAATCATGTGGCGGCGTGGACTCGCGTCGCAGAATAGTTGCGCGTCATGAGCACGGTCCAGGATATTCAATCACCGACACCAATTGCTGCCGAGGCCTTCACCGATGCGTCTGCGGCCGTCGGCAGGCTGCGGGACATCTACGAGCGCAATACCGGCTTCCTGCGGGACCGTCTTGAAGCTTACGCTCGAGGCGAACAGCTTGCTTCGCGCGTGCGCGCCACCTACCCGATTGTCCGCATCATGATGCGCACGCATCCGCGGCTCGACTCCCGCCTTTCATACGGCTTTGTTACCGGCCCTGGCGCGTATCAGACCACGGTGACCCGGCCTGACCTTTTCGGCGCTTATTTGACCGAGCAGATTGGGAGGCTTCTTCAGAATCACGGAATTCCGGTGGAAATCGGCGAGTCGGACGAACCGATCCCAATTCACTTCGCGTATCCGAGGGGCATCACCGTCGCGGCTGATTTATCGGAGCGCCATCGACCATTGCGCGATGTGTTCGACACCCCCGATCTCGCGGGGATGGACGATGCGATTGTCAATGGTACTCTGCAGGCGACGCCCGGGGCGCCGGCGCCGCTATCTCTGTTTCGGGCGGCTCGCGTCGATTATTCGCTGAACCGCCTTTACCATTACACCGGCACCGATCCCGAGCACTTCCAGAATTTCGTGATCCTGACCAATTATCAGTTCTACGCCGATGCCTTCGCGCATATGGGCCGCGAGCGCATGCGGGCGGGGCATGCAGGCGGCGATGCTTTCGTGGAGCCGGGCAACGTTGTCACGCCCAATGCGCGCCTTGGCGATTCCGAGCCGGCGGGCACGCTGCCCGCGCGCATGCCCCAGATGCCGGCGTGGCATCTGGTTGAGCGCCACAACGACGGCACCACCCTCATCAACATCGGCACGGGACCATCGAACGCCAGAAACATCACCGACCACGTAGCGGTGCTGCGCCCCCATGCCTGGCTGATGCTGGGGCACTGCGCGGGGCTGCGGACCACGCAGACGATCGGGGATTACGTGCTGGCGCATGGCTACGTGCGTGAGGACCACGTGCTCGATGAGGAGCTCCCGCTCTGGGTGCCGATACCGGCACTCGCCGAGATCCAGGTGGCGATCGAGCGCTCCGTGAGCGAGGTGACCGGGCTTTCCGGGTTCGAGCTTAAGCGGGTCATGCGTACCGGTACCGTCGCCAGCGTGGATAACCGCAACTGGGAGCTTGGCGACCATGTTGCGGTCCTCCGCAAGCTGTCGCAGTCGCGAGCGATTGCGCTCGACATGGAATCGGCCACCACTGCGGCGAACGGCTTTCGATTCCGTGTCCCCTACGGCACGCTTCTATGCGTCTCCGACAAGCCGTTGCATGGCGAGATCAAGCTCGCCGGGATGGCGGGCCAATTCTACCGGGAGCGCGTGGGGCAGCATCTCGAGATCGGTCTCAAGGCTCTCGATCATCTCAAAACTCAGGATCGGGAGCGGCTGCACTCGCGCAAGCTCAGGAGCCTTACCGAGGTCGCGTTCCGTTGAATGTTGCTGTTCAGTTCTGGACCGCCATGTTGCGGGCGTTGGTCTCCTTGCCGCCGACGATCTTTACGACGTGCGTCACCAGCAATGGATCGCCCTTCTCGTCGAACTTGAAAGGCCCGCGCACGCTCTCGAAGCTGATGCCGGCGAGCGCATCCCGGATCGCGGCACGATCCTCCTTCCCGGCCTTTTCAATGGCCAGGAGCGCAAGCGTGATCGCGTCGTAGGCTTCGGCCGCATATGCGTCCGGCAAGCGCCCGTATGCCTTCTGATACTTCTCCATGAACGCCTTCGCTGCCGGGATGTCGGCGCCGGTGGCGACACTGAAATGCGTCGTGAAGTAGACGCCGTCGACCGCTCCCCCTCCCAGCTCGATGTATTTCGGCGACGCAACGCCGTCAGAGCCGAAACGTACCATGTCCATCCCGGTCTGCACATATTGCTTGGCGATCAGCGCACCCTCGGCATAGCGCGACCACTCGATCAATGCCTGGGCCGGGCTTGCCTTGATGTGGCCCAGCTGGGCGGTGAAATCGATGTCACCGCGCGTGTAGCGCTCATCTGCAACGATCTCGAACCCGTATTTCTGACCCGCCGTCTTGAAGGCTTCAAAGCCGCCACGGCCGAAATCGTCATTGACGTACAGGAATGCGAACTTGTTCAGCTTCGGGAATTTCTCATGGATGAAATCGGCAAGGTCCGCAACCAGCTTCGTGTCAGGGACAGGGGCTCGGAACACCCATTTGTTGCCTTGCGTCGTTATGCGCTGTGCCGTGCCTGACACGACGATCTGCGGCGTTTCCGATTGTCGGCTGACCTGCGAGGCCGCCAGACTCGCCGGGCTGCTGATGCTTCCTACCGTGATCAGAGCCTCATCTCGCGAGATCAGCCGCTTGGCGACGTTGACCGCCTCTTCCGGTTTGCCGGCGTCATCGCCGTAGATGGCCTCGATTTTCTTGCCGCGGATTCCCCCCGCGTCGTTCTTTTCCTTCACCGCAAGCTCGACCGCCTCCTTCTCGCTCGAGCCCATCGCTGCGGCGTCGCCGGTCAGCGGACCGAATACGCCGATCTTGATGCTCTCTGCGGGTGCAGCTTGCGCAAGCGCAGCCGTGATAAGGGCTGCCAGACAGATCGATCCGAAACTGAGCCTTGGCATGTGGGACTCCCGGGTTCGAGTGGTTCAAGCGATGAAGGACGGACTTGAAGAAGCAAGCGGCGCGGGCGCGGCGAACTCCCAATCTTCCTGACCGAGGTAGCTTGCCCAGACCTGCGGATTGCGCAGCAGCCGCTCGCTGGAATCAGCCAAAACGACGCTGCCGGTTTCTATCACATAGCCGCGGCTTGCAAGGTGCAGCGCCAGCTCCGCGTTCTGCTCGACCAGAAGAATGGTCATCCCGTCGGCACGAAACCGCTCGATTGCTTTGGCTACTTCTTCCACCATTATCGGCGCCAGCCCCAGGGACGGCTCGTCGAGCAGCAACAGGATGGGTTGCGCCATCATCGCGCGGCCGAAGGCCAGCATCTGCTGCTCGCCGCCGCTCAAGGAGCCGGCGAGCTGGCGGCGGCGCTCGTAAAGCCGCGGAAAGGCCGCGAACACCTTCTCGCGCGTCGCCTTTTCCGCGCCGTGCGCTCGGGGCGAATAGGCTCCGGCGCTCAAATTCTGATGCACCGTGAGCCGCGGGAAGACGCGGCGGCCTTCCGGCACCTGTACGATGCCGATCTCGACAATGCGCTCGGGCGGGAGCCCAGTGATGGGAACGCCTCGAAATTCGATTGTTCCCGCCGAAGGCCGTACCAGACCGGAAATCGTGTTCAGGAGCGTCGATTTGCCGGCTCCATTGGAGCCGATCAAGGCAACGGTCTCGCCGGCTTCAATGATGAGCTCGATCTCCCGAAGAGCATCGACGGCACCATAAGCCGCGCTGAGCTTCTCAAGGCGCAGCATGCGCGGCCTCCGGCGCCTGGGCAGGCTGGCGCCGGGACATTGGCGTCCCACCGCCGAGATAAGCCTTGATGACTTCAGGATGCTCCCTGATCTCGGAGGGTGTCCCGTCCGCCAGCCGTCGGCCGTAGTTGAGCACGGTGACGCGATCGCAGAGCGGCATGACGACATCCATATGGTGCTCCACCAGCATGACGGTGATGCCGCTGGCCCGAATAACGCGTATCAGCTCGACCAGACGACGGCACTCGACGCGATTGAGACCGGCCGCCGGTTCGTCGAGCAGCAGCAAGGCGGGCTTTGCCACGAACGCGCGCGCGATCTCGATAAGCCGCTGCGTTCCGTGCGGCAGGGTGCCGGCCGGCACGCTTGCGACATGCAGCAGGCCGACGAATTCAAGCGCCCCGCGCGCCGCGCTTGCGATCGACTGTTCCTCCGCCCGCTGCACCGGCGTCCGCAGCAGCGCCTGCCAGAGCTCGCAGCGGGTCTGGCCGTGCATTCCGACCATGACATTCTCGAGCACGCTCATCTGGGGAAACAGCTTCAGATTCTGGAATGTGCGGCGGATCCCCGCGCGTGCGCGACGTTCCGGCGGCCAGCGCGTGATGTCGATGCTGTCGAACCGCACAGCGCCGGACGTCGCCGCGAGGTGCCCTGAGACAAGATTGAGCAGGGTAGTCTTTCCGGCCCCATTTGGGCCGATGACGCCATGCACCGATCCCGACGCGATCTCCAGGTCCACGGCGTCGACGGCAACGAGCCCGCCGAAGCGCCGCGCGAGAGCTTGAACAATGAGGCGCGCCGCCATCAGATTTCCGGTGCTGCGAGCTTGGCGGACGCGGTTCGATGCAAACGGGTTCCGACATACGCGACGGCATCGGCGATGAGCCCCGCCAGGCCGCGATTGCCCGTTCCCATCAGCGCGATGACCAGCAGACCGAACAGGATCAGTCGCAGCTCGCCCGAAGACCGCAGCACCTCCGGTGCCAGCACAACGATGACCGCGCCCAACGCAGCACCGGGCAGGCTGCCGAGGCCGCCAATCACGACCATGATCAGAATATCGATCGACTTGAGGAAAGTGAAATCGTTCGGGCTGAGATAGCGCGAGTGGTAGGCATAAAGGCCGCCCGCGATGCCGGCGGTCAACGCGGCGACCAGGAAGCATTTGCTCTTGTACAGATGGACGGAGATGCCGCTGGCGCGCGCCGCTTCCTCGTCCTGGGAAATGGCCACCAGACCGCGCCCGAATCGCGAATGCGCGATACGGTCCAACGCAACGTACACGAGCCCGGCTACCGTCAGGCACACATAGTAGAATGCCGCCTCGCCGCCGAAACTCATGTTCAGCAGAGAGGGCGGGGGAATGTCCATCATGCCGATGCTGCCCCCGGTCAGCCAATCCTCATTGAGCATTACCAGATGCACGATGATGCCGAAGCCCAGCGTCGCCACCGCCAGGCTCGAGCCCTTCAGCCGCACGATCGGTATGAGAAGCAGGCTGGCGGTCGCCGCGGCGACGCCGCCGGCCAGGACGGTTGCAATGAAAGGCAAATTCCACGCGGTCGCGAGGCCGGCCGCGGTGTAAGCGCCGATCCCGTAGAACGCCCCCTGCCCCAGCGAGAGAACGCCGGCCTGTCCGACAAGGAGTTGCAAGCCCATGGCAAGGACCGCGCCGATCAGAGCAAGACTGAGGACGTGCAGCCAATAGGAATTGCGTTGTACCAGAGGAACCGCGCACACGACGCCGAGCACGATGAGGCGCGCCGCCAATCGTGCGGGCATGTCAGACCTGTCGCCCCGGCCTGGTGAACAGGCCCATCGGCGCAAACAGAAGAATCAGGATCAGCACGGTCATCCCGATCGCGTCCTTGTAGGAGGTGGAGATCAGCGCTCCCGAGAACGTCTCGATCAATCCAAACAGGAGGCCTCCCACCATTGCGCCGGGTACGCTTCCCAGGCCACCGAGCGTGGCCGCGACAAACGCCTTTATGCCGGTGGTGAACCCCATATTGAACGAGGCGAAGAACAACGAGCCGAGCAATACTCCGGCGGCGCCAGCCATCATCCCGGAGACCGCGAAAGTCAGCGTTGTCGCGCGCTCGACGCTGATTCCCATCAGGCGCGCGGCGTTGGCGTCCTGCGCCGCCGCCTGCATGGCGATTCCGAGCCGGGTAAAATGAAAGAACAGCATAAGCGCGCCCATGATGAGCGCGCTCAGGATCATGATCCAGATGAGCTGCGGCGAGACGACGAAGCCCGCGAGAACGAGACCTTTGGATGCGAACAGGGTGGGGTATCGTAACGGCTCCGACCCCCAGGTCAGCCGCGCGACGTTTTGCAGGACCAGCGAAACACCCAGGGTCGCGATGACGATATTGACCAACGCGACCCTGCGCGCTCCCAGCTGTCTG
>DASXIG010000172.1:0-10451 GCA_036498105.1 Xanthobacteraceae bacterium
CCTGATCCGGTTCCTGAAAGAGCGGTTGTAAGGAGCGAGACTCGTTTCATGGCGCGAACCGGTTCAAAAAAACCGAAGGCGGCGGTCGTGCCCGAGCTGAAAGTGATCAGCGGCGGCAAGCCTGCGGCGCGAGAGCAGGACAAGCAGCTCAAGGGCACAAAAGCCAAGGGCCGCACCTCGCAGGGCAAGCGCGTGCAATTTGACCTGGAGACCTGGCACGCCCTGAACATGCTGGCGCGCGATAGGATGATGACCTTTCAGGAATTGGCGGATGAGGCTTTCGGTGAACTCTTGCGCAAGCACGGACGTCCGACCGACCTCAAGGACGCGCTGCGCCGCAGCTTGAAGGATTCTGTTCCGCGGCGACCGCCGCAGCAGCACCGGAAAGCCAAATCAAGCGATGACGAGCATTGAGCCATTGGGTCAAAAGCGTTGATTGTACTTGGTCGATAGCACCGTCCGCGGCGCCGGACAGGGCCAGCATTTTCGCAGGACAAAGTCCCCTGGCACAATTTCGCCATATTCGTTAATATCGCCCCGCTGGGACGATCTCCCCCCAAGTGGAGAGTATCATCTAGGAGACAGGAAATGAGAATATTGAGGCTCGCCGTCGGCGCGCTACTGCTTGCTCTTGCTGCTGCACCTGCCGCGAATGCGCTGGCGCGCCCCGAATGGGTAGTCATCCGTTGGGCGAATGCCGATTGTAAGATCTGGCACAACGATACAAATGCTCCCGTCGGTTACGGGTGGCATCCCGTCGCCTTTTCGGGCACCTGGGGCGGAGCCTATTGGAAGATGGTGCGGCTCTATCATAGGCGCGTTTGCGTATAGCTTGCGCGCGACATCAGCATCGGCTTCGCCCGGCGAATGTCGGGCGAAGTCTTTTGGTACCGCGTCTCCGGCTCACGCATCGTGCTTCCTTGTCGTCGCGCCCAACTGACAGAAAAGGGGGCGCGCTCGATCGCGCAAGTCTGATTTCGAAAATGCCGCCTTAGCCGGCGGTCGGTCGGACCGCGGTTTGGCCGAGCGAGACAAGCACCGCGGTGAGCGCTGCCGCCGCTGCGTCAGCCCGCTTCCTCTCGAAGATCGCAAACTCAAGATCCGGCAAAAGCGGCAGGCCGCTTTCCACGCCGAGAACGCGAAGTCCGGCGACAATCGCGCTCGCCGGAAGCGGCGTGATCGCGAGACCAGCCAGGGCTGCGGCGCGGACACCCGTAAGACTGGGGCTCGTACAGACGACCTGCCAGATCAATTCGCTTTCGCGAAGCGCAATGAGCGCTGCCTCGCGCGAAACCGAATTCTCGCGGTACAAGGCCAGCGGCAACGCCGCGCCTGCAACAAGATCGAACGTTTCCGCGGCTGCCCACACCAATGGCTCCCGCCATACCAGGCGTCCCCTCGATGTCCCCAGCGGACGCTTTGCAAACACCACGTCCAGCCTTCCAGCATCGAGCTGCTCGATCAGGAGCGAACTCACACCAATCTGGACCTCAAGCTTCACATTCGGATGCGAGCATGCAAACCGACCGAGTGCCGGCGGCAAAGAACCGCCAGCAACTTCTTCGACTGCTCCAAGGCGCACGGTGCCGGAAAGTGGCGGCGATGCAAGGCGGTGGCGAGCCGCCTCTTCCAGTTGCAGCAGGCGTCGCGCGTCACCCAGCAGCATCTCGCCGTCATCGGTCAGGGCCACCGTTCGGGTGGTGCGACGAAAAAGCGATCTCCTGGTCTCGAGCTCAAGACGTTTGATCTGCTGGCTCACGGTTGACTGCGTGAGGTTCGGCTGTTCGGCCGCGCGATGGAAGCCCCCGCATTCAGCCACGGCAACAAACGAACGCAGCAACTCAAATTCCATCATGCAACTAATCCGATTTAACGATCGCTCATATTATAAAATATCGTTTCTATGATTGATACCGACTGCCCATGTTTCGAATGACCAGACGTCAAACAATGGAGAACAGCCATGCTCATGCTCGAGCGCCGGACGCTCCTGGGCGCCGGCTCTGCCGTCGTCGGGGTCGCGGCGGTCATTCTGTGCGGTTCCGCGTTCGCCCAAACCGGTGCGAGCGGGCTATCACCACTCGGGATGACGTCGCCGCTTGGCATCGGCGCCGCACCCCCGGTGCCGCGCGGCGGAGTTCCACTCGGCACCACGGAGCTCGGGTCCATCGGGGTAAGTCCAGCAACATCGGGGACCTCGCCGGTTAGCCCGCCGACCAGCAGCAGCAGCGCTACATGTTCCGGTATCAATTCGCCAGCGGGTAATTTGAGCGGTGGATTGAATGGTGCCCCGAGCGCGGCGCCCGGCTCGCTCTTCGATGGGAGTGGCATGCCAGCAACAGCTTCCGGCACCTGCGCGGGCATTGCTGCGGGCCCTGCCGGCAGCCCCGGCGCATCGGCCTCCTCCCCAACGGGACTGGGTTCAGCCGCAACCGGCCACGGCGGCATCCCGATGGGCTCAACCGAGCTGGGGACGGGAGGGTTAAGCCCCATTCCACAAGTTCCAACGGTAAATCCTGCAGCGCCGTCCTCGACCACTCCAACCCCAATTCCTCAAGTGCCCACCACCACAAATCCCACGATGCCATCCACGACATCGGGTATGCAATGACCAATGGCTCTTTACGTGAGCAATAACCGCGCTCACGCGCTGATGCAGTTACGGCACAGCGCATGCAGATGAGGAATGTACGGTGAAGACACCTGGGTTGCGAAGGACCGCTATCACAGCTGGCTCGCTCATCGTCGTGCTTGCAACCGGTGGCGTTCTCGTCGGCGCCAATCGCCTGAAGCCGCCCGTCCCGACTGCTGCCATAACGCCGCCGGCAATACCGGTCGTGGCGGCAACCGTAGCTGCGCACGATGTGCCGATCTATTTGCGTGGCGTCGGCACAGTGATTGCCTACAACACCGTCGTCGTCCGCAGCCAGATTCAGGGCCAGATCGTCAAGATCAATTTCACCGAAGGTCGGAGCGTTCATGCGGCTGATCTCCTCGCGCAGATTGATCCGGCGCCCTATCAGGCCCAGCTCGACCAGGTGAGCGCGACGCGTGATCGCGATCAAGCTCAGCTCGCGAATGCCGAGGCTAATCTGAAGCGCTACTCCACCTTGGGAAATCAGGGCTGGGCGACTCCGCAGCTGGTCGATACGCAGCAGGCCCAAGTGCGGCAGGTGCAGAGCGCTATCAAGGCGGACCAGGCACTCATCGATGCTGCCAAATACCAGCTTGCCTATACGCGGCTGACCTCCCCCATCGATGGCGTAACCGGCATCCGCCAGGTGGACGTGGGCAACATCATCCACCCCGCCGATCCTAATGGACTTGTAGTCGTCACGCAGATTCAGCCTATCTCCGCGATTTTCACACTGCCCGAGACGAGGCTGCCGCAGATTCAGCAGCCGCTGGCAAAAGGCCCACTCTCGGTTCTGGCCTACAGCCAGGACGACAGGATCAAGCTTGATGAGGGCAGACTCGCACTCATTGACAACGAGATTTTGCAGACGACGGGCAGTATCCGCCTCAAGGCTGATTTTCCCAACCCGGCGCATCGGCTATGGCCGGGAGAGCTCATCGATTCATGGCTGTTGCTGGACACGCGTCACAACGGCCTGACCGTCCCGGCACAGGCGGTGCAACAAGGTCCGCAAGGCGCCTACGTCTATGTCGTCAACCCGGACGACACGGTCGCAGTCCGGCCCGTTACGGTTTCACAGGTGAGCGACGGTAACGCCCTGATCGATGCCGGTCTCAGCGCCAATGAGCAGGTCGTCATTGACGGGCAATACAAGCTCAAGCCGGGCAATCGTGTGACCATCCTCCAGGGCAAGGCGGCAGAAGAGGCCGCTGCGCAGGCTGCACAGCAAGTGCCCATCCCATGAACATTTCCGCCCCGTTCATTGCGCGCCCGATCGCAACCACGCTGCTCATGGTCGCGATCTTGCTGGCCGGGATCGTGGCCTATCCGTTGCTCCCGATCGGGGCGCTGCCGAACGTGAACTATCCGACGCTTCAGGTGACGGCGCAGCTGCCGGGGACCGATCCGCAGACCATGGCAGCCACGGTGGCAACACCGCTCGAGACGCAGTTTGGCGAAATCCCCGGCCTCACGCAGATGACATCGGCGAGCGCGCTTGGTTTCACCCAGATTACTTTGCAATTCGACCTCAGCCGCCCCATCGATGGTGCGGTCTCGGATACGCTCGCTGCCATCAACGCCGCCAACGCGCAGCTGCCGATGAACCTGCCGTATCCTCCGACCATCCGCAAAGTGAACCCGGCGGACCCGCCGATCCTCGCGCTCGCGCTCACATCGGACACGCTCCCGATCACCACCGTAGATGCCTTCGCCGAGAACATTCTGATGCAGAAGATTTCGCAGATATCCGGTGTCGGTCTGGTCGGGGTCGCCGGCCAACAGAAGCCGGCCATCCGCGTTCAAATTGATCCGCAGGCCATCGCCGCGCGCGGCATCAGCCTTGAGGACGTCCGCAGCGTGATCGGCCAAGCCAATGTCTATCTGCCGAAAGGCACCCTCAACAGTCCGCGCCAGAGTTACACGCTCAACACCAACGATCAGCTGCTCAAGCCCGGCGCATATGATGATTTGATCCTCGCCTATCGCAATGGTTCGCCAGTGCGGGTCAAGGATATCGGCAAGGCGATCGATGGACCCGAGAACAACCGCCTGGCTGCCTGGTACAACAAGACGCGGACCATCTTCCTGCCAATCCAGCGTCAGCCCGGCGCCAACGTCATCGAGACCGTCGACCGCATCAAGGCGATGCTGCCGGTCCTGCAGGCCTCGATCCCGTCGGCCATCAAGATCAACACCGTGTTTGACCGAACGGTGACGATCCGCGCCTCGGTCAGTGACGTGCAGTTCACGCTCGTGCTCTCGGTTGCGCTCGTGGTCATGGTGATCTTTCTGTTTCTGCGCAATGTCTGGGCAACGATCATCCCTGCCGTGACCGTACCGCTGTCGCTGGTCGGTACGTTCGCAGTGCTTTACGAGATGGGGTACAGCCTGGACAACCTTTCCTTAATGGCCTTGACTATCGCGACCGGATTCGTGGTCGACGATGCCGTGGTCGTCATCGAGAATACGGTACGGCTTCTGGAGGAGGGCCTTTCGCCGCTGGAGGCCGCGCTGAAGAGCGCCGGCGAGATCGGGTTCACCATCATCTCGATCACGCTATCGCTCATCGCGGTGTTCATCCCCCTTTTTCTGATGCCCGGCTTCGTTGGTCTGCTGTTTCGCGAATTCGCCATAGCGGTGAGCGTGGCCCTCATACTCTCATTGGCGATCTCGTTGACGCTCACCCCGATGATGTGCGCCCGAATGCTCAAGCCGGAGACCGAGCAGCACGGACGCATCTACCGTCTGTTTGAAACCGCCTTCGATGCCCTGCTCGCGCTCTATGAGACCGGCCTGAAAGTGGTGCTGCGGCATCGGTTCCTCACGCTCATGGTGATGCTCGGCACCATCGCAGTCACCGGATACCTCTATGTGCAGATTCCTAAAGGCTTCTTCCCGCAGCAGGACACCGGATTGATCATTGGCTTGTCCGAGGCAGCGCAGGACATTTCCTTTCAGGCCATGTCCGAGCGGCAGCAGGCGGTGATCAATGCCGTGCTGGAGGACCCGGCCGTCGATACGGTTGGAGCCGCCATCGGGGCCGGGGGCGGCAATTTCACCCTCAACACCGGCCGGGTGTTCATCGCGCTCAAGCCCAAGGAACAACGCGATGCAAGCGCGGATCAGGTCATCCGCCGCCTGACGGCCCGGCTCGCCAACATCCAGGGCATCGCGCTCTATATGCAGGCGGCGCAGGACATCACCATCGGCGGGCGGATCGCGAAGACACAGTACCAGTATACTTTGGCCGATGCCGACCCGGGCGAGCTTACCCACTGGGCGCCGCTCTTCCTCGACAAGCTCAAGGCGCTGCCGGGCATCACCGACGTGACCACCGACCAGCTCAACGCCGGTCCGCTGCTCGACATCACGATCAATCGCGACGTTGCATCGAGCTACGGCATAACGCCCGGGACGATCGACAACATCCTCAACGATGCCTTCGGTCAACGAATCGTTTCGACGATGTATACTGTCTTCAATCAGTATCACGTGGTGCTGGAGGTCGAGCCTCAGTTTCAGTTCGGGCCGGGAGCGCTCGACCAGCTCTACGTCAGCTCATCCGCCGGCCTGCAGGTGCCGTTGCGCACGCTGGTCACCAGCGCCGTTACCGTGACGCCGCTCGTGGTCAACCACCAGGGACAGTTCCCCTCGGTGACGATCTCGTACAATCTGGCAGCGGGAACTTCCCTCGGGGAAGCCGTCGCTGCCATTCAGCAAGTCGAGAAAGAGCTTGGCAAGCCGATTTCGCTGGCAACCAGCTTTCAAGGCAATGCCCAGGCGTTCCTCTCCTCATTGTCGAGCACCCCGGTTCTCATCCTTGCCGCACTGGTAGTCATCTACCTTATCCTTGGTATTCTCTATGAGAGCGTCATTCATCCGATCACCATTCTGTCGACCCTGCCCTCCGCCGGCATCGGCGCGCTTTTGCTCCTTATGGCCTTCCATTTCGACTTGAGCGTCATCGCGATCGTCGGTATCATCCTGCTCATCGGGATCGTCAAGAAGAACGGCATCATGCTGGTCGACTTCGCCATTCACGCCGAGCGAAACGAAGGCCTCCTGCCGGAACAGGCTATCTACGACGCCTGCGTGAAACGCTTCCGGCCGATTCTCATGACGACGCTTGCGGCGATACTGGGAGCAGTGCCGCTGATGATCGGGAGCGGCAATGGCGCGGAAATCCGGCAGCCGCTCGGCTATGCGATCGTCGGCGGTCTCGTTTTGAGCCAGTTTCTGACGCTCTACACAACGCCCGTGGTCTTTCTTTACCTCGAGCGCCTTACCCGCCGCCGATCGCACCGATCCTCGATCCGGCACGACCGCAACTTGGCGCGGGTAAATTAGAGCCGCCTTAGCCGGCGGTCGGTCGGACCGCGGTTTGACCAAGCGAGACAAGCACCGCGGTGAGCGCTGCCGCCGCTGCGTCAGCCCGCTTCCTCTCGAAGATCGCAAACTCAAGATCCGGCAAAAGCGGCAGGCCGCTTTCCACGCCGAGAACGCGAAGTCCGGCGACAACAGCGCTCGCCGGAAGCGGCGTGATCGCGAGACCAGCCAGGGCTGCGGCGCGGACACCCGTTAGACTGGGGCTCGTGTAGACGAGCTGCCAGACCAATTCGCTTTCGCGAAGCGCGATGAGCGCTGCCTCGCGCGAAACCGAATTCTCGCGGTACAAGGCCAGCGGCAACGCCGCGCCTGCAACAAGATCGAACGTTTCCGCAGCTGCCCAGACCAATGGTTCCCGCCATAACAGGCGTCCCCTCGATGTCCCCAGAGGACGCTTTGCAAACACCACGTCCAGTCTTCCAGCGTCGAGTTGCTCGATCAGCGGCGAACTCACACCGATCTGGACCTCAAGCTTCACATTCGGATGTGAGCTTGCAAACCGACCGAGTGCCGGCGGCAAAGAACCACCAGCAACCTCTTCGACTGCTCCCAGGCGCACGGTGCCGGAAAGTGGCGGCGAGATAAGGCGGCGGCGAGCTGCTTCTTCCAGTTGCAGCAGGCGGCGCGCGTCACCCAGCAGCATCTCGCCGTCATCGGTCAGGGCCACCGTTCGGGTGGTGCGACGAAAAAGCGGTCTCCTGGTCTCGAGCTCAAGACGTCTGATCTGCTGGCTCACGGTTGACTGTGTGAGGTTCAGCTGTTCGGCCGCGCGGTGGAAGCCCCCGCATTCAGCCACGGCAACGAACGAACGCAGCAGCTCGAATTCCATCATGGCGACTGATCCGATTTAACGATCGCTCATATTATAAAATATCGCTTCTGTGATCGATACCAATGCTCATTTTCAGAATGACCAGATGTCAACCGGCGAGGCGTTGAAGATCAAGGCAAGATCGAAATGATCAAGGCAAGATCCAACAAGCGGGCAGCAAACCGGAGTGATGGACGGTCGTAATATAAGACGAAGCGCAATGGAGAACAGACATGCTCATGCTCGATCGCCGGACGCTCATGCGTGCCGGCCCTGCCGTGGTCGGAGCCGCCGCACTCGCCCCCACCGCCCCCGCCGTCGCCCGTGCGCCCCAAGTGGTCAAAGCGCAGCCTAGCTTTTACCGCTTCAAGCTCGGCACCATGGATATCACCGTCGTCAGCGACGGCACGCTCGCGTTCCCCGCTGAAACGCTGTGGGGCGACCGGGCCGAGGACGCAAGAGGCCTGCTCACATCCACGTTCCACATGCCTCGCCCGGTGGGGCTGCAAATCAACACCGTTCTCGTCAACACTGGCGACAAGCTGGTGTTGATCGACGCAGGCTGCGGCGTCGATAAGTTCCAGAACACGACCGGCGGGTTGCTTGGCAACCTGGCGGCCGCGGGCTACGCGCCGGGCGATATCGACATGATCCTGTTCACTCACTTCCACTTCGACCACCTGTGGGGCATCAGTGACCGCGAGAACGCGTCGCTGCTGTTTCCGTCCGCCGAATTCGTCGCCAGCGAGACCGAGGTCGCCTTCTGGAGCGACCCCGAACTGGCCGGCAAATTGCCGCCTGCGCAGCTGCCGCGGGTTACCCAGACGAATCTGAAATTGGCCAGCCCCCGGCTGCACGTGATCAAGGCCGGGGCGGAGGTGGCGCGGGGCCTAACCACCCTCGACACCGCTGGTCACACGCCGGGCCACATCTCGGTCCACATCAGTTCCGGCAGCGAAGAAATGCTCCTCACCGGCGACGTCGTGGTCGACCCAGAGATCGGCTTCCTGCATCCGGAATGGCCGTTCGGGTTCGACATAGACGTGCCAACGGGAACTAAGACGCGCATGGCCTTCCTCGACCGCGCAGCGGCCGACAGGACGCTGGTCGGTGGCTACCATCTACCCTTTCCTGGCTTCGGGCACGTAGTGCGCGAGGAGAGCGGCTACCGTTGGCTGCCGGCAGATTGGCAGTGGACGAGCTGACGACCACGCCGGGCGGGGCGGTGGGCGCCCCCGCCCGGCCTCATAAGCGCTACGCAGAAAAATCAACCCTGGAGTCTGATCGATGATGAAGTTACAGACACTTGCAGCGCTGGCCACTGGCATTGCGCTGACGGGCGTTGCACTCGTGCTCGCGACCGGCGCTTTCGAGACCAACCATGCGGCTGCGCGTGCGGCAGATGTCGATGCCGACCTTCTCAACGACGCCCGCAGCAACTTCCAGCCATTACCCAAGGATATGGCGACGCCCGAGTTCCCGATCACGCTTTCGCGGGTTGAGCTTGGCCGAAAGCTTTTCTTCGATCCGCGAATCTCCGTCGACGGGACCGTGAGCTGCGCCCGCTGCCATCAGCCCGCCCTCTATGGCACGGACGCCCTGCCGAAGGCGCGCGGCGCCCATGACACGCTGAACCCGCGGAATGTGCCGACCATTCTGAATGCCGCGCTTCAGTTCAAAGCGCATTGGCGGGGCGATCGCGAGAATGTCGAGGACGAGGCGAAGCAGGTGCTGATTGGTCTGTTCAGCTTCATCAATCCCGACTATGCAAGCGCGATTGCCCGCATCAAGGCTGTTCCCGGCTATGCCGATCTATTCCGGAACGAGTTTCCCGGGGATCCGGATCCGGTCACGCCGGATAACTGGGCCAAGGCGATCGGCGCGTTCCAGCGCACGCTCGTGACGCCGTCCCGATTCGACGCCTTTCTCGCGGGCGATGCTCCGGCGCTCCCGCCGGACGAGCGCACCGGCTTGCGCAAATTCATCGATACCGGATGCGCCGCCTGCCACAACGGCGCGGACGTCGGCGGCAGCACCTTCAAAAAGTTCGGCGTCGTCGAGGATTATTGGACCGCGACGGGGAGCCAGCAGCCGGACAAAGGCCGCTTCGACGTGACCCACGATCCGCAGGACACTTACGTGTTCAAGGTGCCGAGTCTGCGCAACGTCGCGATGACGCCCCCCTATTTCCATGACGGCTCGGTGCGCTCGCTTCCTGATGCGGTGCGAATCATGGCCAAGGTGCAGCTCGGACGGGCTCTCAGCGACCGGGATACGGCCGACATCGTCGCTTTTCTCGGCAGTCTTACCGGAAAGATGCCGCAGGGGTTCGTCGACGCGCCAATCCTGCCGGCATCCGGCTTTGATGCAAGCCAAACGCAAGCGCCTCAGCAGCAGCGGTAACCTGCGAGGGCCCAGTATTATGGAGCAGACGCCACCTGAAGTGCGGACCTCAACGCGTCATCGGACGAACTAATGATCACGATATCGCCAACCCAAGAGCTTGTGACTGTGATTAACGTCTTCTCGGTGCAGCCGGCCAATCAGCAGCGACTTCTTGAACTGCTGGCCTTGGCCACGGAGACCTCGGTGCGTCACGCACCAGGTTTCATTTCC
>DASXIG010000173.1:0-1740 GCA_036498105.1 Xanthobacteraceae bacterium
CCAGTCGGCGGCGCGCGTTCCCATGCGCCGTAAGAGCACACGGAGTTTCGACGTGGCGGTGATCGGACATTTGCGCCATGTGAAAGATCCCTTGCGTGCGGCATTCGCTGCACGACGCCTGCCGGCGAGCTCGCACATGCGGATCGTACATTACGGCGCCGCCGAGACTCCGCGCTGGGCGGCGATGGCGCAAGCCGAGATGGTGCGCAATCCGCGCTATGTCTGGCGCGGCGACCAGCCCCGCGCGGCGGTCCGGCGCCTCCTTGCCCGCGCGCGAGTCATGGTCCTTTCCTCGCGCAACGAGGGCGGTGCCAATGTCATTTCCGAGGCCATTGCAGCGAGCGTGCCGGTTCTGGCCTCCCGCATCGATGGTTCGGTCGGGCTCCTCGGTGGCGACTATCCCGGCTATTTCCCCGTAGGCGACGCGGCGGTCTTGGCGCGCCTCCTCCACCGGGTCGAGAGCGACCCCCGTTATCTCTCCCGTTTGCAGTGCGCCATCGCTCGAGTTGCCCCTCTTTTCAGCCCCGCGCGGGAAAAGGCGGCCTGGCAGAGCCTTATCCGCGAAATCACGGCAGTCCGGCGGATTACGGCACCCCACGCTCGCTAACCTGATCCGCCTTACACCTCTATGGCCCCGTTATTCGCTGCTCGATCGGCGGGTCCTCCACCACGTCGGTGGGCGCAATTGAGGGAATCTCGGGAATGGGCGGGGGAGGGGTGCCTCGCAGCACGAGATAGAGCTCGCGGATGCCGAGGATGGTCAAAGCGATGGCGAACGGCACGATGTAATAGAGCAGCCGGAACAGGAGCATACCCGCAAGCAACTCCTCGCGGTCGAACTGCCATAGCGCGACCAGCATGGCGGCATCGAATACCCCAATGCCCCCCGGCGCGTGGCTGGCAAAGCCGAGCAGCGTAGCCGCGACGAAGATCACGGCCAGCGTGATGAAATTGATGTTGGGTTCTTCCGGCACCAGCATGTACATCGCGAGCGCGCAGAAGCCGAGATCGATGATGCCGATGCCGATTTGGAGCAGGGTCAGGGGGCCGCCCGGTAATGTGACGCTCCAGCCCTTGCGGCCGACTACACGCGGCCGCTGCCAGACCCAGTGAACGTAAAAGGCAAGTAGCGCCAGGATGACCATGGCGCCGATCCGATTGAGCCAGGCCGGCAGCTGATCGATGGCGCTTGCCGCCAGTGGAGCGTAGAGCGTGCCGAGCCCGAGCACAGTGGCGTTGCCGAGCCAGAACGTGAGGCCGGCAATGAAGCAAAGCTTGGCCACATCGGCGGCATTAAGCCCCCAGGCGGAATAGATGCGGTAACGCACCGCGCCTCCGGTGAAGACGCTCGCGCCTACATTGTGCCCGACCGAATAGCTGCTGAAGCCTGAGAGCGCTGCCGCCCAATAGGGCACATCGCCTCGGCCGATGGTGCGCAGGGCGAACAGGTCATAGAACGTCAGCGTGACATAGCCGCCCGCCACAAATAGCGCGGCAAGCGCAACGTCGCGCCGATCGGTGGTGGCGAGTGCATCGAGCAATTCACCGGCGTCGATGGTGCGCAGGATGCGATAAAGCACGATCGTTGCGATGGTGAGTATGATGGCGCTGATTGCGATTCCGAGCCGGTTCCAGCCGATCCGGGTGTCGCAGAAAACCGCCGCGCGATGCAGGATTTCGATGACCCTGTGCTCAGGGTCGCTGGCGTGCATGGGCCGATCGGTCACGGGCTGGAGCTTG
>DASXIG010000174.1:0-4300 GCA_036498105.1 Xanthobacteraceae bacterium
GGAAAATCGAGTGGCCGGGGAGCTTACGACCGAGGTGCTGGACGGCGGCCCCGTCGCCGTCCCAAGCGCCGCGCGCGTGCTGACGCGCGGAGGGCTGGTCGCCTTTCCCACCGAGACCGTCTACGGACTGGGCGCCGATGCGTGCAATCCGCAAGCCGTGGCGCGCCTCTACGAGGCCAAGGGACGCCCCTCGTTCAATCCGCTGATCGCGCACGTGGCTGACGCCGAGGCGGCACATCGGCTCGCCGCATTCGATGCGGCGGCCGAACGGCTTGCGGCAGCATTCTGGCCCGGACCGTTGACGCTTGTCCTGAGAAAACGCGCGAGCTGTCCCGTGGCCGAGCTCGCGACGGCAGGGCTCGACACGATTGCCGTGCGCGTGCCCAGCCATCCCGTTGCGCGCGCGATTCTCGGCGCGTTCGGCGGGCCGGTGGCGGCACCCTCGGCGAACCGGTCGGGACATGTGTCGCCCACTACCGCCCAGCACGTGCTCGCCGACCTGCGCGGGCGTGTTGACCTCATCGTCGACGGCGGGCGGGCCCCAATGGGACTGGAGTCGACCATCGTCGCGTGCATCGATGCACCCACCCTGCTGCGGCCGGGAGCATTGTCGCGCGCAGCGATCGAAGACGTTCTCGTTCTGCCGCTCAGGGATCCGCCTGCGGACATGCCGGATGAGCAGGACGCCCCCATCGCGCCAGGCCAGCTCGCCTCGCATTATGCCCCCCGCGTGCCGCTGCGGCTCGATGCCGAGCGGGTCGATCCCGGCGAGGCGCTGCTCGCTTTCGGGCCCTCGCAGATCGCAGGCTCCGAGCAGGCAGCGCTGGCGCTCAATCTCTCGCCAGGCGGCGATCTGATCGAGGCTGCGGCCAATTTTTTTTCGTATCTGCGGACGCTCGACGCCTGTGGTGCCCGTTCCATTGCGGTCATGCCGGTGCCGCAGACCGGGCTCGGTGAGGCCATCAACGATCGGCTGCGGCGCGCGGCTGCCCCGCGATAGGCCAAAGCTCCGGGCTTGCTCCTTCAGAGAGGAAGGGCAATATTCTGACCAGTCTAACCAGATTCTGAGGGAACCCCTGTACAATGCGCCAGAGCGACACCTGGAAATTGCAAGATGCAAAAGCCCGGTTCTCGGAGTTGGTGCGCCGCGCACGGGCGGGCAGACCACAGCAGGTCACCGTTCACGGCAGAGAGGCGGTTGTGGTGGTGGATCCCGAGCGGTTCGAGATCCGCGCCAGGCCGCCGCAGGAGAGCGCGCTGGGCGACTTCGTCGAACGGTCCAAAAAATATCGCGGGACAGGCTTGAGGGTTAAACGCTTCAAGATGAGATTCCCTTCAAGATATGACTCTCCGTTCGGCGAGAATGAACGGTGAAGTGGTTATTGGATACCAATGTCATTTCTGAGAGCGTCCACCATCGCCCGAACCGAGCGGTCGTGAATTGGCTCCGGCGGCATCCTCCTCCCGACGCCGTCGTCAGCATCGTTACTATCGCGGAATTGCGAGTGGGAGTGGACAGAACCCGTAACCCACAACGACGCGCGGTGCTTGCGAGCTGGATGAGCAACGAGATGGAGCCGGAATTTCGTGAGCACAGCCTGCCTTTGACAATCGAAATTCTCACTGAATGGCTCGGGCTCGGCCGCCGCAACGCGATAGCCGGCAAGACACGCGCGCCGGCCGACCTTCTGATTGCCGCAACGGGGCGAGTGCATGATCTGATTGTGGTAACCCGCAATGTGGGTGATTTCGTAGGCACGGGCATTCTCGTATATGACCCATGGCAGGACAAGACCCAGCAGATGGATCTGGCATGATGCTAACCAAGACACCCTCTAAGTCCCCATCCTTGTCCCCTGCCCTCGATCCTGCCCTGCTCGCCCGCTTTGCCGCGATCGTGGGAGAGAAATACGCCATCACCGATCCGCAGGCGCAGGCACCTTACGTCCTCGAGATGCGCGACCTGTTCCGTGGTCAGACTCCATTGGTACTGCGGCCGGGCTCTGTGACGGAGGTCGCGCAAATCCTGCGGCTCGCGAACGAGACTTCGACCGCCATTGTCCCGCAGGGCGGGAATACGGGCCTGGTCGGGGGCCAGACTCCGCAGCACGACGAAGTCGTGCTCTCGCTCAATCGCCTCGACCGCGTGCGCGAAGTGGACCCCGTCTCCAACACCATGACCTGCGAGGCCGGGGTGACGCTCTCGCGCGCCCGCGAGGCGGCCGCCGCGGCCGATCGGCTCTATCCGCAGGTGCTCCCGTCGGAGGGCACTTGCACCATCGGCGGCAATCTCTCCACCAATGCCGGGGGGACGGCGGCGCTGGCCTACGGCATCGCGCGCTCGCACGCGCTCGGCCTCGAAGTCGTGCTTGCCGACGGACGCGTGCTCAACAATCTCAACAAGCTCAAGAAGGACAATACCGGTTACGATCTCAACAACCTGTTCATCGGCGCCGAGGGCACGCTGGGTGTGATCACCGCCGCGGTGCTGCGGCTCATCCCGCGCCCGCGCTCCATGGAGACCGCCTTTCTCGGCGTCCCCTCGCCCGAAGCCGCGCTCGATCTCCTGGGGCTCGCGACCGAGCGCAGCGCCGGGGAAGTCACGAGCTTCGAGCTGATGCTGCGCGCGGGCATCGAGCTCGTGCTGCAATACGGCGCGGGCTGTCGCGATCCGCTGCCGCAGCCCCATCCCTGGTACGTGCTGATCGAGCTTTCGTCGCAAGCGCGTTCCGGCCTGCGCGGCGTGCTCGAAGAGATCTTGGCGGAAGGGCTGGAGCGCGGGCTGGTGATCGACGCGACCATCGCCGGCAGCCTCGAGCAGGGGAAAATGTTCTGGCGTATCCGGGAGATGTTCGGCGAAGTGCAGCGCCACGCCGGCGGCTCCATCAAGCACGACATCTCGGTCCCGGTTGCGGCCGTACCGGCGTTCCTGCGCGAGGCGGATGCCGCGGTGGGGCGGCTCATTCCGGCCGCGCGGCCGCTTCCGTTCGGGCATCTCGGCGACGGCAACATCCATTACAACGTGATGCAGCCGGCCGGGGCGGACAAGAACGCATTCCTCGCGCGCTGGGATGAGGTGAATGCGGCGGTGTTCCAGGTGGTGGCAAAATTCGGCGGATCCATCTCCGCGGAGCACGGGGTCGGCGTGCTCAAGCGCGACATGCTGCCCAAGGTGAAGGACCCGGTCGCGCTCGAGCTGATGCGCACGCTCAAGCACACGCTCGATCCCAAGGGGATCCTCAATCCGGGCAAGGTGCTTTAGGGCGGATCTGCCTACATCAGGTCATCGAACAGGGAGGGCTGGCGATCGTCCTTGGCGCGCGCGCTTTTGCGCGCAGGCTTGGGCGCCGAAGCCTCTGCTTCGGCGATCCCGGTCGAAGCCGCCGGCGGCGGGAGCCGCTCGATGAGTGCGGGGTCATCGTTGGCTGTGCGATTGACCGCCACGGAAACCTCGTAGGCGTCGAGCATCCCTTCCGGCGCAGGATCAAGCAGCGCGGTCGCCGTCAGGGCATCGACCCGGCTGCAGTCGAGCCAGAGATCGAATGCCTCCCGCGGGAGGACGGCCGGCATACGCGGGTGCAGCTCCGCAATGTCGCGATTGGCCGCCGTGGTGATGATCGCCCCCGTTTCCATCTCCTCGCCGTGGGGGCCCATCCAGCTCTCCCATAGGCCCGCAAAGGCCATTGGTTGGCGATCCCGGGGACGAATGCAAAACGGACGTTTGCGGCTGCCCTCGCGCTTCCATTCGTAGAAACCGTCGGCGGCAAAGAGACAGCGGCGCCGGCGCATGGCGTTGCGGAAGGCGGGCTTGTCATTGACCGTCTCGACGCGCGCGTTGACCAGCAGGCTGAAGCTGCGCGGATCCTTCACCCATGGCGGGATCAAGCCCCAACGCACCAATGCGAATTGCCGTTCACCTTCCGTCAAGCGTACGATCGGGACTGGCTGGGTGGGCGACACGTTGTAGCGCGGCGGGAACTCCGGCGCTTGCGCATAACCGAACAGCCGGCGAAACGCTTCCGGCGATGAGAGCAGCAGATAGCGTCCGCACATGCGCGATCCGTCGGGCTTAAACTTGTCTTGACCATACCGCAGAAGAGTGGCCGAAACGCTCACATAGGCATTCCGGAGCGCATTTTCCCGTGTCCGACGCAAGGTCCTATCCCCAGCGGCCGTTTGTGGCCGTCAGCGCGGCGATCCTGCGCGCGGGCAAGTTCCTCATCGTGCGCCGCGCACGGCCGCCCGCCCAGGGCCTGTTCAGCCTGCCGGGAGGCGTGGTGGAGGTGGGCGAGCGGCTTGC
>DASXIG010000175.1:0-5159 GCA_036498105.1 Xanthobacteraceae bacterium
ATTGTTTGCTTGCGCTGCTCTTCGCGGTTGCGATCTGCGCGGCCGCAGGGACCGGCGCACGCGCCGACCGCTACACGGACGCGCTTGTTCACTTCACAGCCGACAGCTTCGACGAGACCATCGAGGGTATCAATGCGGTGACGGCAAGCGGAAACGCGCGCGCCGCCACGGTCATTGCTGCGTTGCAGGAAGGACGCCTGTTCTTCAGCGCCGAGACCAAGGGCGTGTTCATTCGCGATCAACTCGACCAGCTCGTCGATGCCGCGACTGGGCAGGCGGCCGCCTGGACTCCCCCTGCCGATCTCGCACCCGTACGGCTCAACAACCGCTTGCGCCGCATTGTCGAGGCGGCCCTGGGCAGCTTGACCTTGATGGCGCCCGATCCGGCAAAGCGCCTGGAGGCCGCCCAAGCCGTATTCCGATCGAAGGATGCGAATGCGCTGCCGGCCCTCGATCAGGCGATCGCCAAGGAATCCGATGACCAAGTGAAAAGAGCGCTGGCCGAGGCGCGGGCGGCGGTGGTGCTCTATCTCGATAATGCCTCCGATGAGGACAAGCTTGATGCCGTTGCGGTGATCCGCGCGCGGGGGGACCAGGACGCGCTCTCTCTCCTCGGAGGAGTCCCGGCAAGCGCTTCGCCTGCTGTAAGCAAGGCCGCGGCCGACGCGATCGGCTCCATTGAGAACAACCTCGCCATCTGGACCGCGCTGCAAAACGCCTGGTACGGGCTCTCGCTCGGCTCCGTGCTCCTGCTCGCCGCAATCGGGCTTGCCATTACCTTCGGCGTAATGGGCGTCATCAACATGGCCCACGGCGAGATGGTCATGCTCGGCGCCTACACGACCTTCGTGGTCCAGGAGGTGATCCGCGCGAAAAACCCCGCGCTGTTCGACTATTCGCTCGCATTCGCGATCCCACTCGCTTTTGTGGTCGCGGGCTCGATCGGTATCCTGATCGAGCAGGGCATCATCCGCTTTCTCTACGGCCGCCCGCTGGAAACGCTGCTCGCGACCTGGGGACTGTCGCTGATCCTGCAGCAGGCGGTGCGCACCGCCTTCGGGCCGACCAACAAGGATGTGGGCACGCCTTCCTGGATGAGCGGCGCATTCGAGCTCGGGCATCTGACCATCACCTATAACCGGCTGTGGATCATCGTGTTCACGCTGCTCATCTTCGTGGGCCTGCTTGCGATCCTGCAGCACACACGCTTTGGGCTCGAAATGCGCGCCGTCACCCAGAACCGCGCAATGGCAGCGTCGATGGGAATAAGGACCAGCCGGATCGACGCGCTCACGTTCGGGCTCGGTTCCGGCATTGCGGGGCTTGCAGGAGTTGCCCTCTCGCAGATCGATAACGTCAGCCCCAACCTCGGTCAGGGCTACATCATCGATTCGTTCATGGTTGTGGTGTTCGGCGGGGTCGGAAATCTCTGGGGGACGCTGGTCGGCGCCTTTACGCTCGGGATTGCCAACAAGTTCCTGGAGCCTTATGCCGGCGCAGTGCTGGGCAAGATCGTAATCCTGGTGCTGATCATTTTGTTCATTCAAAAGCGGCCGCGAGGCCTGTTCGCCTTGAAGGGCCGAGCGGCCGAGGCATGATCACGGGGCTCGTCCTGCGCTCGCTTGATCGCGGTGCAATCGTTTTCGTCGCCGTACTTGCGGGGATCGGGCTCCTCGTGCCGGCTCTCAACCTGCTCGTGCCCGCTTCCTCGCCGCTTTATCTGTCGTCCTATTTTGTCGCACTGTTCGGAAAGTATCTCTGCTACGCGCTGCTAGCCTTGGCCATCGATCTGATCTGGGGTTATGCCGGCATCCTCTCCCTAGGCCACGGTGCCTTCTTTGCGCTTGGCGGCTACGCCATGGGCATGTACCTGATGCGGCAGATCGGGACCCGCGGCGTCTATGCGCATCCGCTCCTGCCGGATTTCATGGTGTTCCTGAATTGGCCGGATTTGCCGATCTACTGGTACGGCTTCCAGCACTTTGCCTATGCCGCCCTCATGGTGGTGCTCGTGCCGGGCCTGCTTGCCTTCGTGTTCGGCTGGTTCGCATTTCGCAGCCGCGTCACCGGGGTCTACCTCTCCATCATTACCCAGGCGCTGACATTTGCGTTGATGCTCGGCTTCTTTCGCAACAATTTAGGTTTCGGCGGCAACAACGGCCTCACCGACTTCAAGGACATTCTGGGCTTCAATGTGCAGGCGCCGGGTACACGTGCGGCGCTGTTCGCCGCGTCGGTGCTCGCCCTGATGCTCGGCTTTGTGATCTGCCGCGTCGTCGTGAGCTCGAAATTCGGCAAAGTGCTGATCGCCATCCGCGACGCCGAGGCGCGCACGCGTTTTCTCGGTTACCGGGTCGAAGCCTATAAGCTGCTCGTCTTTACGCTCTCGGCCTGCATGGCCGGTATCGCGGGCGCACTGTATGTGCCGCAGGTCGGCATCATCAATCCAAGCGAGTTCTCGCCGGCGAATTCCATCGAGGCCGTGATCTGGGTCGCCGTGGGCGGGCGGGGCACCCTGACCGGGGCAGTGCTGGGCGCCGTGCTGGTGAACTACGGCAAGACGTATTTCACCAGCGGAATGCTCGCGCCGTATTGGCTGTTCCTGCTCGGCGGATTGTTTGTTGCGGTGACCTTGCTGCTGCCGCGCGGCATTGTCGGCACGCTGCGTGAGCGGTGGGGGGAATGGCACCGGAAAGAACGCGCCGGCGCTGCGGAGGAGAACGGAAACATGGCACAAGCGGCGGCACGGCCTGCGGAGTGAGCATGGACCCGCGCACGACGTCGGCCCTCCTCTACCTCAACGGCGTGACGGTGTCGTTCGACGGCTTTCGCGCGCTCAACAATCTTTCTTTCACCATCGACCCGGGCGAGATGCGCGCGGTGATCGGACCGAACGGGGCCGGGAAGACTACCATGATGGATGTGGTTACCGGAAAGACCCGCGCCGATGCCGGCGAGCTCTATTTCGACGGATCCCAGGACCTCTCCCGCCTCGATGAAGCCGAGATCGCGCTTCTTGGAATCGGGCGCAAATTTCAGAAGCCCACGGTCTTCGACATGCACACGGTCGAGGACAATATCGCGCTTGCGCTCAAAGGGGATCGGCGGGCGCGCGCAACCCTGCTCTGGCGCGAAAGCGCCGAGGAAGAACGGCGGCTCAAGCGCATTCTCGATCTTATCCGGCTCGCGCCATTGCGCGGCCGCAAGGCCGGCCTTCTCTCCCACGGGCAGAAACAGTGGCTCGAGATCGGCATGCTGCTGGCGCAGGAGCCGAAGCTCCTCCTGGTGGACGAGCCGGCGGCCGGGATGACCGATGTCGAAACCCAACAGACCGCCGAGCTCCTCAAGGAGATCAATCGCGACCGGACGGTGATCGTGGTCGAGCACGACATGGCATTCGTGCGCGAGCTCGGTGTCAAGGTCACGTGCCTGCATGAAGGCTCGGTGCTGGCCGAAGGGACGATCGATCAGGTCTCGCACAATCAGCGGGTGGTCGAAGTGTATCTGGGACGGTAGCGGCATCCGGGGCAAACCCCCGCATATCGCTGCGCTCATGCGGGCTACGAGAGAACAATCATGCTGCAAGTGAATGCCGTCGATCTGCATTATGGCGCTGCGCGTGCCTTGCGCGGCGTCTCGCTCGAGGCCGAACCCGGGAAGGTGACCTGCGTTCTGGGCCGCAATGGCGTCGGCAAGACGAGTCTTCTCGACGCGCTTGCGGGACAGCATCCGGTCAGCAGGGGCACGATCACGCTCGATGGAGTCGATGTCACGCGGCTGAGCGCAAGCGAACGAGCGCGCCGTGGCATCGCGTATGTGCCGCAGGGCCGCGAGATCTTCCCGCTGCTCACGGTCGAGGAGAACCTCAAGACGGGCTTTGCGCCATTGAAGCGGGAGGATCGCTCCATTCCGCCCGATGTTTTCTCGCTCTTTCCGGTACTCAACGGCATGCTGCGGCGCCGCGGCGGCGATCTTTCCGGCGGGCAGCAGCAGCAGCTTGCCATCGGCAGGGCCCTGGTCATGCGGCCGCGTCTTCTCCTGCTGGACGAGCCGACCGAGGGTATTCAGCCCTCCATCATCAAGGATATCGGCCGGGCGATTGCGTATCTGCGCAATCTCGGACAGATCGCGGTCGTCCTGGTCGAGCAATATCTGGACTTCGCGCGCGAGCTCGGAGACTTCTTCGCGGTCATGGACCGGGGCGCGATCGTCTATTCTTGCAGCCGGGAAACCATGGATGAGACGGCGCTCAGGCGGGCGATGGCGATCTGAGCTTCGGATGAGCACCGTGTCCGCTCCAGCAAAGGATGTTTTTGCCGCGAACCGCGCATTTGGGCGCGTCGTCTTGGCGGTAAAGACGGGTGCCGGCATGTCGCGCCGATCGCGCATCCGAGAGGAAGGTCCACTGCGGGTACGATGCCCCGGTTCGCCGTCGGCCGAGCTGGAAGCGGTCATTCTCAATACCGCGGGCGGAGTGGCGGGCGGCGACCGCTTCGACGTGGACATATCGGTCCAATCCGGTGCACGCCTCGTCGTCACCACTGCGGCGGCGGAAAAGGTGTACCGCGCTCTCGGCGGTGATGCAGTCGTCAATATCAAGCTCGATGTGGCCGCCAGCGGGGCGCTGGCTTGGCTGCCGCAAGAAACCATCCTGTTCGATGGAGCGCAGCTCACGCGCACAATCCGCATCGACACCGCGCGGGATGCGCGCCTCGTTTTCGCCGAGGCCATTATCTTCGGACGTTTGGGGATGGGGGAGACTGTCCAAAAAGGGTTGCTGCTGGATCGCTGGAGGCTTTATCGGGATGGGCGGATCTTTCATGCCGAAGCCATCCGATTTGACGGAGAGATCGCCTCGAAGCTGGCGGCGGCAGCGGTCGCGGGCGGCGGCACTGGCATCGCAACCCTTCTCGTGATGCCTGCGGATGAATCTTCGCTCTCCGCCGTGCGGAAGCTTCGATTTCACGGCGAAGTCGCAGCCTCGGCCTGGAAAGAGCTGATGGTGGTTCGGCTGTGCGCCCCGGATGGGGCTGCCCTCCGGCACGATCTCATCGCCGTGTTGAACACCGTCCGCGGCGGATCGCTCCCGCGGCTCTGGCTCAATTAGTCTCCTGGTCTAAGTGCAGGCTGACGATGAACCTGACCCCGCGCGAAAAGGA